>NZ_WJID01000031.1:0-73727 GCF_010994055.1 Gracilibacillus thailandensis
CTTTTAGAGTTTCTCTTTCTTATTAATATGTTCAATATTTATGGAGGGATAGCGAAGTTGGCCAAACGCGGCGGACTGTAAATCCGCTCCCATCGGGTTCGTAGGTTCGAGTCCTACTCCCTCCACCATTTTATTAATTTTATATTTTATGATAATCGTAGGGGTATAGTTTAACGGTAGAACAGAGGTCTCCAAAACCTCCAGTGTGGGTTCGATTCCTACTACCCCTGTTTTTCTTATCATGGCGATCATGGCGAAGTGGTTAACGCACCGGATTGTGGTTCCGGCACGCGTGGGTTCGATCCCCACTGGTCGCCCCATTTTCAAAATATTGGGCTATAGCCAAGCGGTAAGGCAACGGTTTTTGGTACCGTCATGCGCTGGTTCGAATCCAGCTAGCCCAGCCATTTATGCGGAAGTAGTTCAGTGGTAGAACACCACCTTGCCAAGGTGGGGGTCGCGGGTTCGAATCCCGTCTTCCGCTCCATTTGTATTTAACATTTTCATTTAAATATCATATACTATTTATATCGAGGCGGCATAGCCAAGTGGTAAGGCAGAGGTCTGCAAAACCTTTATCACCGGTTCAAATCCGGTTGCCGCCTCCATTTCTATTTATGCCGGTGTGGCGGAATTGGCAGACGCGCACGACTCAAAATCGTGTTCCTTCGGGAGTGTCGGTTCGACCCCGACCACCGGTATTTGTTAAAGCTATTATGACGGCGTTTTAGCGGTTTAATCAATCGTTGAAACGTCGTTTTTTGCGTTCTATTTTCAATGAACGTTCCTTCTTTCATATGATAGTATTGACCAGGTAATTTATTTCTTAAATAAAATTTCTTGGTACTTATCACCGTAATCCAGTGTAAATCTTTAGTTTCAACGGTATGTACGCCTGTTGGTGGGTTAACAAATACCAACATTAATTCTACATATTTTTAACCAATAAAACTTAGCTGAATCAATTGATGTTGCATAATTTTGGGTCTCCTATCTGTAACTATCCTTCTATCATGCTTGTTTATTGGCACACTTTCCTCACCTTCATCTATGAAAAAGTAATTAGGCATTCCCCATCCCATACAACAAATAGATCGTCCAAAATCTATACAGAACAACATGGGTTTAAAATAAAGTTTAACAGTTTATAAAAAAGTTGCACCATTTTACCCCTCTGTATATGCTCGTTTAAAGAGCTGTTTATTACGACCACATATGGTATTGGTTCTTTCATTCTTGCTATAAGATAAGTAACATGTTAATATTTATAATGAACGTTCTATATGGAGGTTGTTACATGAAAAAATCACAGAAAAAAGAAAATATAATTAACACAGCTGAGACATTATTTTATCAGCATGGTTTTCATGCAATTGGTGTAAAAAATATATTGGAGCAAGCAGGAGTAGCAACAATGACCATGTATTATCATTTCAAGTCGAAGGAAGATGTTATCAAAGAAATATTAATTCAAAGGGAAAAACAATATTTCCAATTGTTAGAAGCTAAAATCGACAGAGAGAATGGTATTAATCAGTATGTAGAGTCGTTAATTAATGCGCACCTAGAATGGATAGAAACTGAAGGTTTCAATGGTTGTTTATTCTTAAGAGCGAAACAGGAATACGAAGGTATCAACGAAGAAATTGCTTCAATAAGTAGAGACCATAAAAAAAGACTTTTAAACAAAATTGAAAATGATCTGAAGTTCCTTAAGGCTCCCAACTCTCTTAGTGTGCAACTATCTATTATACTAGAGGGCATAACATCGATGGTTCAAATACTAGAGTTAGATAAGGTGAAAAAGACGGCACTTGATTTAGCGAAAAGTATTCTGGATTCCGAAAAATGAATTTAACTAGAAATAGGTAGAGAATAGTGTCTTATATTTACATTGTTCTCTCTATTTTTTACTAAATTATTATAATGAACGTTATATATAAAAAAGGGGAGAACTATTATGAATCCAAAAAAATTAATAGCAGTGGGCTTACCAATGATTGCCGTGACATATGGTTTATCTCGGTTTAGTTATGGTCTAATGCTTCCATATATTAACGAAACGATTAATATGGATCAATCCACTAGTGGTGTCATCTCGTCTTTATCATACATCGCTTACTGTATAGCAATACTATTTGCAATGGTGTTTTCTAATAAAATTACTCCAAAATCCTTTCTTGTGGTAGCTGGATTATCATCGATTGTTGGTTTAGGTATAATATCCATTTCCTTTCATCCGGTAGTACTAGGTTTAGGGATATTTTTGGCAGGGTTGAGTACAGGGATTTCATCGCCGCCATACGCTAATATTGTTAGCACTAATGTAGAAACAAGGTTTCAGAATCAGACGAATTCATGGATTAATTCCGGTACAAGTATTGGAACAGCTAGTACTGGGGCAATTGCAATCCTTATGACTAATAGCTGGAGAGAAACATATTTGATATTTATGATCATTGCTATTTTTGTGCTTATTGTTAATTATAAAGTACTTCCAAAACATCAGAGTTCAGAAAGGAAGGGCACGGTTGGCTACTCTAAAAAAGAATGGAGACATTCTTTTCAACTAATTATTGCATCTTTCTTTATAGGAATATCCTGTTCGGCATATTGGACATTCTCAAGAGACTTTATATTAAATTTGGATAGCGTTCCTACATACCTAGGAGAGTGGTTTTGGGTCATTATAGGAGTAGCAGGCTTATTGGGAGGAACTGCTGGTGCATTTATACAAGAGTTCGGATTAGTGAGTGCGTATAGGCTTTCTGTATTAACAATTTCCACTTCTTCCCTTATTCTTGGAATTCATCCAGGTAACAATATAACAGGATTCCTGTCACCAGTACTGTTTGGAAGCTCTTATATTTTCATAACAGGAGTTTTCATCGTATGGGGGATTTCCGTGTTTAAAACTAACCCAGCATTCGGACTAGGAATACCGTTCTTAATACTTGCACTGGGGCAGGCCATAGGGTCCATTATATCAGGAGTAGTAGCCGATATATCAGGATATTATATACTTTTTATCGGTGCTTCTATAATTGGTTACGTAACCTTAGTATTTAAACCCAAAGTAAATTAGATATTTTGCTTATACTACAAAAATGATCAATCTTTATTTTCTTTTAGGGGTAAAACCGGCAACTGGTTCTACCCCTTGTTAAGGTTTATTTGAGTTAGCTATATTTTAAGATAAGGGTTATCGAGCATTAGAACAGTGAGCTGGTATCCAACCTTTTATCAGTGCACCACCTTCTGAATGGTTATCTACGAAAAGGTCACCCCCGTGTTGCCTCACGACCCTTCTTGAAATAGTCAACCTTAACCCGCCCCCTCCGGTTGATAGTTCTTGTCCCCCAACAGTTGCGGATCATGGGTCAAAGAGCTTGCAGTTGAAGGTGTTTTCTAAACGGTTTTATTCTCGTCCTCTATAGCGATAACTTCCCTTGCTGCTTCTATGAAAGACAATATGATTGGTGAAAGCCATTTTTCTTTATGCCAAGCCATATGAGTATATACGTGTAAGTCCGAAAGTTGCCATGGAAGAGCAACAAGATCACCCCGTTCAACTTCTGCTTCCACTGTGATTTCAGGAAGAAAGGCAATACCGATCCCAGAAATTGCACATTGTTTAATGGCTTCGGCATTTTGAAACTCCAAATAAGTAATACTATCAATGCCCTTTTTCTCAAATGATCGGTCAAACATGGTTCGATAAGGACAGCCCTTTTCATTAACCAGTAATACTTCTCCGTCAAAATCTTCCTGTTGCAGTACAGGTTTTTTCGCAAGTGGATGATCAGGAGCGACGAACAAGCGGAAAGTTTCTTCCAGTAACGGTTCTACAGCAAGTCTCGTTGAGAGAATGGTTTCGTCCAGCATAAAGACGACATCCGCGGTTCCATCAAAGAGTGTTTGCTTGAGTTCCTGATTTGGAACAGAGCGGAAGATAAGTCGAACGCCTGGATAGCGGGAACGAAATAGCTTAAAGACAACTGGGAGGCGATAGGCGCAAAGAACCTCGTTGGCACTGATTGTAAGGGTGCCTCTAATATCTTCGTTGTCATGAACGCTATTGCGAGCTTCGTCTAATTTGTCTAGAACGCTTTGGATATGAGTTAAAAAGCGTTTACCCGCAGTGGTGAGAGCGAGCTGCTTGCCCAAGCGGTCAAAGAGAGGAACACCAAGCTCATCCTCCAATGCTTTTATTTGCATCGTAACGTTGGAGGGGACGTAGCTCAGCGCGTCCGCAGCCCGACTGAAATTTAAAGTGGAAGCAACTGTGCGAAACGTTTTCAGTTGGCGCAATTCCATTATACTTTCCCCCTTTTATTTTCAATATTATTGAATGCTAGTTTCTGTTTTATTCACTTTTATTGAGAGTACCATGGGATTATACTTAGTACAAGAAATACATTCTAGATGTGTTTCATTTTTGAAGGGGGCTACAGTACAATGGATTATGAGATTTTTGATTTGGGTGACGTAACCTTGCAATCAGGAGTAACGTTACCGAACGCATTTCTTGCATATAAGACTTATGGAGAATTGAATGAGAAGAAAGATAATGTGATCGTCTATCCAACTGCTTTTGGCGACCATCATGTTCAGAATGAATGGTTGATTGGAAACAGCATGGCACTAGATCCGAGAAAACATTTTATTATCGTTCCAAATCTGCTGGGAAACGGATTATCTTCGTCTCCTAGTAATACTCCTGCTCCATTCGACAAGGCTAATTTTCCTCAGGTAACCATCTATGATAACGTTAAATTACAGCATCGACTGGTGACCGAAAAATTCGGCATTCAAAAGATCGCTCTAGTAGTTGGATGGTCAATGGGAGGTGTTCAATCATTCCAATGGGGGGCAAGCTATCCCGACATGGTGGAACGAATTGCTCCCTTCTGCGGAGGTGCAAAGACTTGGCCACAAACGTATATAGTTCTGGACGGAATGAAAGCTGCGCTCATGGCTGCAGTTGGCCATGATTCAAGTAAACTAAACCAATTGACTTCAGCAGACATGCGCGCTGTTGGTCGTGTCTATGCGGGATGGGGCTTATCTCAGACCTTTTACAGAGAGGAACTTTATCGTGAGATGGGATATGATTCATTGGAAAATTTTGTGGCTGGAGTCTGGGAAGATAGCTTTATGAGGATGGATCCACACAATGTCCTAGCCATGCTATGGACTGGACAAAATGGAGATATTAGTGCAAACTCCGCCTATAACGGAGACTTCGATAAGGCGCTTAACAGCATTAAAGCGCTCGCTATCGTCATGCCAAGTATCACGGATCTTTTCTGCACGGCGGATGATAACGAATACGAGGCTAAGCATATCCCTAATGCTGTTTTAAATCCTATCGAGTCGATCTGGGGTCATTTTGCCGGCCGCGGAATCAACAGTGCTGATAATAAATTTATTGATGACAACCTAAAGCGCTTATTGGAAACTTAAATTTGCTTAAAAGAAACCATTTTGATCATAGACTCTTCAAAATGGTTTCTTTTTAATCGGGTTGCTAGCTATTTTGATTAAAAATAAAGATATGACAGTGACTGAGTGGGATGCTTTAGCAAAGAAATATAAATATCCTGCTTCCTCACGTTTAATATATGTATTTGGATCATGGAATGGCGTGAAAGTAGCTTTAGGATTGGAAGGTAACAAAAGAAGATACTCAGAACTGGATTAAGTTCAGTAGAATATTCTGCTTAATCTAGCCAATTAGCATCATAATAATAATTTAACTACAGGGGTTAATCATCTAATCGTTCATTTTTATTTAGAAGAAACTGTCTAATTTCTTTTATCAGTCACACTTACTTTTACATATTCCTGTTGTCTATAATGAAGCGGAAGGTGGCCATGATTTTTGTTTTTGGAATCAAAACAATGAGCGCTAAATACTCATCATTGAGGTTTAGCGTTATTTATTCAAAATTATCTAAGTATTATCGGGTTTAATCTATATTTCAACAGGTTGTTGAATCATATGTAAGGCTTTACAATAGGAGGAGAGATTGTTAGATTACTAGAATGGAGTTGACTTTAATAATGAATCAGTCCAATAAAAGTATTTCAGAATTAACGAAAGTTTTGAAAGAAGCTATTGGTAAGACACCACCAAATGGAAATCCGCTTGTTTCGCATAAATTTGGTGCTGATCCTTACCCACTTATTTATCAAGATCGTGTTTATTTATATGCAACGAATGATGAAATTGAGTATGATGAGAATGGCGATGTGACGGACAATACATATGCAGGCATTAACACGTTAACCGTTATTTCTTCATCCGATCTTGTAAACTGGACAGATCATGGAGAGATTCCAGCTGCGGGACCAGATGGAGCGGCTAAATGGGCTAAAAATTCGTGGGCACCTGCTATTACTCAAAAAGTCATTGATGGAAAGGATAAGTTCTTCCTTTACTTTGCGAATAATGGTAGTAACATCGGAGTCTTGACTGCAGATTCCCCACTTGGTCCATGGACAGATCCGATTGGTCAACCAATCATTTCAAGGGAAACGCCTGGTGTGGATGGTGTTCCTTGGATTTTTGACCCGGCGGTTTTAGTGGATGATGATGGTACGGGCTATCTGTACTTTGGTGGTGGAATTCCGGATGAAGAATACGAGATGCCAAATACTGCTCGTGTGATTCAGCTTAGTGATGATATGATTCTTACGGTTGGAGAAGCGAAGCCGATTCCAGCACCATTTATGTTTGAAAGTGGTGGTATTAATAAATACAATGGGCGATACTATTACTCCTATTGCTCTAACTTCTACACTAGTGACCGTCCGGCGGGAGTTCCAGGAGCAGGGGAGATTGCTTACCTAACGAGTGATCATCCAATGGGACCATGGACGTACCAACATGCGATTCTAAAAAATCCAGGATATTTCTTTAATGTATCTGGAAATAATCATCACGCGATATTTGAATTCAAAGGCACATGGTATATTTCATATCATGCACAAACATTATCGGCAGCGATGGGGATTGAGAAGGGCTACCGTTCGACTCATTTAAATAAAATATATTTTGATGAAGAAGGTCAAATTGAACCTATTCAGGCTGATCTGCAGGGAGTAGAAAAGGTTAAGAATTTAAATCCATATGAAACGATGGAAGCAGTAACGATGGCTTGGCAAGCAGGAATTAATGTGAGCAAACCATCAGATACTAACTTTAATGAGCACGATCGAGTTGTATCTGAAATTAAGCAAGGTGCTTGGCTAGCTGTTTCATCGGCAGACTTTGAACATGCGGCTAAAGAATGTGTGGTTCATCTTGCAAGTGAAACAGAGGGTGTTTCGATTGAAATACGTTTAGATTCGATTGACGGTCAAATTGTCGGTCAAGTTGATGTTCCAAACACAGGTGGAAAGTGGAAAGAGCTATCCTTCCCTGTAGAAGTGGATAAAGGTATACATGATGTATACTTTGTTTTTAAAGGAGATACTAATCAATCATTATTCGAACTTGCAAGTTGGTCATTTAATAAATAGTTAACATCTTGATATTATGAAAGTGCTCCAATTCATTCGTTATGATTGAATTGGAGTCCTTTTTATCTTTTTGGTAAAGCAGAAAGATAAAGACAAGACTATAATAAACTAACAAATTAATTTAATTGAACCGCTCTCATGATAACGCTATCATGAATTGGTAACGATAAGCTGATGCGCTTAGACCTGTATGTTCCTTGAATTTTTTATAGAACCAATCTAAATCTGTATAGCCCACCTGATAAGCAATTTCATAAATTTTTAAATCTGTATAACGTAGTAAAAACTTAGTTTTTTCCATTCGGCGATTTAATAAGTATTGATTAAATGTCATATTTTCCTGTGATTTGAATTTTTGACCTAAATAAGAAGAATTGTAATGCAGATCATTAGAAATATCTTTGAGAGTGATATTTTCATGAATGCATTGTTCTACATAGTCTTTCACAACCTCAATAATATTCGATGCGTTATTCTGTTGAGTAGATCCAGGCTTTTTTGTAGTGTAAGTAATGGTTTTTGTCTTATTTTCTTCTATTACACCTTTAATGTTTAATAAGCTTTCAATTAATTCTTCCGTGTTCAAAGGTTCAGGTAAATAACTATTAACCTGTAAACTAATAGCTCTTTGAACCATCTCAAAATTCTTACCTCCTTCAATAAGTAAAATTGGGTTCGATGTTTTTTCTCGTATTTGTCTACAAAGCTCAAAGCCAAAAGTATTTAGATGTCTTAAATTTAACAAGTAGAGATCATAAGTGTTTTTCTTAATAATAGATAATGTATCTGCCATTTTGAAGACGGAATCTTGGATAATAAAACCATAATATGACCAATCAATTTCCCTTTTTAGATTCTCTATTGATTGTTGATCCGCATCAATCAATAAAATTCTACGCATGAATATCTCCCCCCTGTTGTAATATTTAACTATTTTCATTTTATCTGAGGGTATGACAATCAAGAATGTGCAAATCTTTGTATTTAACACAAATTTTTGTTTCTTATCTTTTTCTTAGTAAAATATTTCCAATAAATAGAATTAATCAGGTTATCTTCTTAAATAAAACAGGTTGTGAAGAAGAATGAAAAAATTTATATTCTTTTTATTGTTTCATTATTTAATTATACCTCGAAATTTAGATAAATCTAGAGTTTGCCAGGTGATTAAGCTTAATTATCACAGGTTGTTTACCTGTTATGAAAGCGCTATATTTAACGCAAGGAATTCCGAAATCATTTATTAATGGGAGGTATTTTAGTGAAAAAGCTCATCATATCTATCTTTTTATTGCTTTTGTTTACCCTTGTTGCATGTAGTAATAACGATGATACCGCTAGTGAAGATGTCGAAACAGATGATACGGAAACAACAGAAGAAATATCGGCTGGAGAGAAAGAAACGGAAGAGGCAGTCGACTACTATCAGACTCCTGAGATGGACTTTGACTTAGGTGGTCAAACAATAAAGGTTGTTGCTTGGTGGGATATGGAGATTACAGGTGAAGATCCAGACAGTATTCAAGCACGTGAAAATTTAGAAGCATTAAAGGAAAAACACAATTTTGATATCGAATATATCACCATTGATTTTGGTGAATATCAAGAGCGAATTACTGCTTCTTTATTAGCAAATGAACCAGTTGGTGATCTTGTACGTGTCGGTAAGAAATACACTATCCCTTCATTTGCTCAGCAAGATTTAGTGTGGGCGGTTGATGAATGGGTTAAAAATGAAAATGTATTTAACTTACAATTCACAGAAGAAATTTTTCAATATGAAGGACAGGGTTATGCTTTTACCGACGCAAAAGCTAATATAGTTCAAGGTATATTTTATAATCGTACATTAATGGATGAATTAGGTTTGGATCCGATTCAAAATTACATTGATGAAGATAACTGGAATTGGGATACATTTGCAGAAGTTGTCGCATCAGCAAATCAAGATACAAACAATGATGGCCAAATTGATACTTGGGGATTAGCGAATCCATCCGTTTTAGAAAGAGCATTGGCGTCTAATGATGCAGCGTTAACGGCCGGAAGTGAGCAAACGTTAGATGATCCCGCAACAGTTGAAGCGTTAGAATTTACAGCTTCAATATTCGAATTAGCGCGACCAACGGAAGGTGGCGATTGGACAGAGCCAGAACAATTCTTCCGTGAAGGAAATACATTGTTTTTAACTGGAGCAGACTTCCTTTATAACGGTCTTGTTAATGACATGCCTAATTATGACATTGGTTTTGTGCCATTCCCTATTGGTCCAAATGCTGATGGATATAGAACGTATGAGGCTGATATTCAAGCAATCGCCATTCCGAAATCGGTAGAAAATCCTGAACAATTACTTTATATTTGGGAAAAAATTTTCGATGTTCAGTCTATCTATGATTATCCTGGTCAGGCGCAATTAGAATCCATGTTTGCCAATGAAGATGATATCGAGAATGCTAGATTAGTTATGGAAAATTTAAATGTACTTGATCACTTTACGTTTAATAATGATGTTTATTGGAACTTTGAAGCTGAATTATTAGAGGGCACAGCAATTTCAACTCTCATTGAAAGTCATGCACCAGCCTTCCAGGCAGCAATAGACGAAGTTTACGCTGAATAACTGTACATTCAATAGAGCTGGATAAAGTGCCTACTAAAGAATGTAGGCACTTTATCTTATAACAAAGAAAAGATAAAGGGAGGGAAAATAGTGCGTATACTCAAAAACAATATAGTTCGTATTATTTTAGTCCTTATCATCTTTTTTTCTTCAATATGGATCTATGATTCTAGAAATAAAGCCAATCAGCATTATTCACAAGCCATCACTGAGTTTGAAGCAGTAATCTCGGATAGAAGTGAGGCGAGTTATGATAATTATCTAGAAAACTATTCGAATGAGAGTAAACCTGATCAAGTGATACGAATAGAAGGAGAGGACTTTGTAGAAGCAGATGGCAATGATTTTAAAGTGATGGAGGATTTTAATGACTTAGATGGCCCATCTATTTTTACTCCAGAACAAGGTTCCATATCATGGGAAGTGAATATTGAAGATGCTGGTTTGTATAATATGCGGATCCATTATTACCCGATTGAAGGAAAGAGCTCAGCCATCCAACGAGAAATAAATATTAATAATGAATTACCATTTATGGGTGCTGATTACGTTCTTTTTGATCGTATTTGGGTAGATCGGGATGAAGAAATACTACGAGATGAAAATGATAATGAGATTCGTCCGAGACAAGCAGAGCAGCCTGAATGGATTCTTGCACCATTTAAAGATAGTGAAGGTTATTTTAATGAACCTTACCTTTTTTATTTTGAAGAAGGAACCCAAAGAATAACGTTAACCTCCAAACGGGAACCGATGGTCATTGATTATATAGAGCTCTATCAAGATCCAGTAGCGCCAACATATGAAGAAAAGAAGTCAGAGTATGAACAGAATGGGTTGAAACCAACAACTGATCAGTTCATTAAAGTCCAGGCAGAAAATGCTGTTAGAAAATCCTCAGCAACGTTATTTCCTTTAACAGATCGAACCAGTCCAACTGTTGAACCTTACCATGTATCGAAATTACGGGTGAACGCGATCGGCGGACAAAACTGGAAAATGCCAGGCCAATGGATTGAATGGGAAGTCGAAATAGAAGAGGAGGGTCTTTACCAAATTGCATTCAAAAGAAAGCAAGATTTATTAAGAGGGGTATATTCATCTCGAACACTAACGATAAATGGTGAGGTTCCTTTTGAAGAGATGAATGTTCTCCGATTTAACTACAACTTAGATTGGACGACAGATATATTAGGCAAATCAGATGATGAACCTTATTTATTTCACTTAAAAGAAGGGACCAACACGATTAGATTGAGTGTAACCTTAGGAGATATTTCTCCATTATTGAGAACCATTGAATCCAGTGTTCTCGAACTTAATGAAATGTATCGGAAAATATTAATGATTACATCGAATACACCTGATCCATTGAGAGATTATCAATTGGAAAAACGAATTCCAGACATGCTGGATGTTTTTGAAGAACAGGTTGAAATTATTAAAAGTGTAGCCGACCATTTAGAAATGGTTACAGGAGAACGTAGTGATAAAGTTGCTGTTATTCACTCTACTGTTACCCAATTAGAGAAGATGATTGCTAAGCCAGAAACAGTTGCACGTCAACTGGACTCCTTCAAAATGAATGTTGGTGGGTTAGGTACATGGATACAAACTGTTCGCGAACAACCGATGACGTTAGATTATTTAATTATATCGTCTCCTAATGAGGAAATGCCGAGAGCAACTGCCACAACAATTGAAAAAGCAAAACATGAAGTTGGAGCTTTTTTTGCATCTTATTCTGAGGATTATGACAATATTGGCAGCACAAAAGATTATCGTAACGTTGATGAAGAAATCACTGTATGGGTGACAACAGGTCGTGATCAGGCTCAAATCTTAAAAGGAATGGTAGATGATTTGTTTACCCCTAATACTGGTATTTCAGTTAACGTGCGTCTCGTTCAACCTGATGTTCTTCTACCAGCCACGTTAGCAAATGAAGGTCCTGATATTGCTTTAAATTTGGGCGAAGATGTGCCCGTAAACTATGCGATGCGTAATGCTGCGCAAGATTTAACAATTTTTAACGACTATGAGGAAATTGTGACGCGTTTCCACGAAAGTGCAGTAATACCCTTTACATTTAATAAAGGCGTTTACGCTCTACCTGAGCAACAAATGTTTCCGGTTATGTTTTATCGCTCAGATATCTTAAAAGAATTAGAATTAGAGCCGCCAAAGACATGGGATGATGTGTATAACATTATTTCTGTCTTACAACGAAATAACTTAGAGTTTTATTTACCGATTGATGATCCAATGGCGCAAAATCAAACATTGCTTGCTCCTAACCAAGCATTCGGTATGCTTCTTTATCAAAAAGATGGTGAATTTTATGCAGACGATGAGAAATCGACTTCTTTAGACAATGAAATATCGATTGATGCTTTTAATCAATGGACACAATTTTATACCAACTATAAGTTTCCACTGATGGCTGACTTTCCGAACCGATTGAGAGTTGGAGAAATGCCTATCGGAATCGCTGATTATACAACCTATAATATGCTAACTGTTTTAGCCCCTGAAATAAGAGGGTTATGGGAGTTTACTACAGTTCCAGGAACGATACAAGAGAATGGAGCAATTGATCATACGGTACCAAGTACGAGTATTGCTTCTATGATGCTAGAAAACTCTGAGAAAAAAGATGCAGCATGGGCATTTCTAAAATGGTGGACGGAGAAAGAAACACAACTAACTTTTGGTCGTGAAATGGAGAGTATTTTAGGAGAGGCAGCGCGTTATCCAACAGCTAATATTGAAGCGTTAGCCGAGTTACCATGGCCAGTTGAAGATTATCAAAATCTAGCAAGTCAGTGGCAATGGGTTCAAGGAGTTCCTCAAGTACCAGGAGGCTATTTTACGGGGAGACACCTTGATAACGCTTTCAGACGTGTGGTTAATGCTAATGAAAATCCTCGAGAAGCTATACAAGATTACGCACGGTATATAAACGATGAGATTGAAATTAAACGGAAAGAATTTGACTTACCTTACTAGGATAGGAGGTGTGTATAAATGAAAGCAAAGTCAATAGAACAACCCGTAAAGGACATTGTCTATCAGAAACAAGAAGTAACTCGTAATTCAAATAGAGACAATAAATGGCAACGTCTAAAGCGAGATATGAAGATGGCTAAACACTATTATCTTTTAATGGCACCTTTTATGGTTATTTTTCTATTGTTTACGATAGTGCCTGTTGTTGCCTCATTTGTTTTAAGTTTCTTCTCCTTTAACATGCTAGAAATGCCGAAATTTGTTGGTTGGGATAATTATTCGAGGTTGTTTCTAAGTGATGATGTATTTATGACAGCTTTGAGAAATACGCTTGTGTTTGCCGCCATTACCGGACCAATAAGTTACATCGCCTGTTTTATTTTTGCATGGATCATTAATGAGTTATCACCGAAGATTAGAGCTTTTATGACGGTTATCTTCTATGCCCCTTCCATTGCAGGGAATGTATTTTTTATTTGGTTAATCATTTTTTCAGGTGATGCTTATGGTTATTTAAATGGATTTTTAATGGAATTAGGGATTATTTTAGAACCGATTCAATGGTTAAGAGATGAACAATATGTTCTAGGAGTAGTTATATTAGTGCAGTTGTGGCTAAGCTTAGGAACAAGTTTCATTGCCTTTATTGCGGGTCTTCAAACTCTTGATAAGTCTCTGATTGAAGCAGGTGCAATTGATGGAATAAGAAACAGATGGCAGGAACTTTGGTATATTACCTTGCCATCGATGAAGCCACAGTTGTTATTCGGTGCTGTTATGCAAATCACTCAGTCATTTGCTGTTGCTGATATTTCCATCGCACTTGCAGGCTTTCCGAGTGTCAATTATGCAGCACACACGGTCGTTACACACTTAATGGATTACGGAACGATTCGTTTTGAAATGGGTTATGCTTCAGCGATAGCCACCGTCCTATTCCTGTTAATGGTTGGTACAAATATACTCGTTCAAAAACTACTGAGAAAGGTGGGAACATAAGATGCGGCTATTTAACAAACAGCTCAACCGTTCATTACCAGTTACAATTTTATTATTCTTATTATTAGCAGCTTTTGGAGTGTTTATGGCATTACCACTTGTTTACGCAGTAAATAATGCTTTTAAACCGTTAGATGAGCTCTTTATTTTTCCACCAAGATTTTTTGTCCGAAATCCAACCTTAGATAACTTTTATGATTTAGTAGCCGTAATGGGTGATTCATGGGTCCCTATTTCACGTTATTTCTTTAATACGATACTGATTACCGTATTTGGTACGGGTGGCCACATTATATTTGCATCAATGGCTGCTTATCCATTAGCAAAATATAAATTTCCAGGTTCAAAAGTTATCTTTCAAATTGTTATTTTAGCTTTAATGTTCTCTCCTCATGTAACAGCAATTCCGAACTATTTGGTAATGTCAGGTCTAGGCTGGATTGATTCCTATCTATCGCTCATTATTCCAGCAATGGCATTCCCATTAGGATTATTCTTAATGAAGCAGTTTATGGAACAAATTCCAGATTCCATGTTAGAGGCAGCCAAGATTGATGGTGCCAGTGAATTTCGTATTTTTTGGAAAATAGTGATGCCTAACGTAAAACCTGCATGGTTAACGTTACTCATTCTCCAATTCCCAATTCTTTGGGGGACAAATGGTGGGAACTTTATTTATAGCGAGGAATTAAAAACGTTAAATTATGCGTTAGAACAAATTACAGAAGCAGGTATAGCCCGTGCAGGTGTTGGTGCAGCAGTTGCGCTGATTTTAATGAGTGTACCAATTATTTTATTTATTGTTTCACAAAGTAAAGTAATAGAGACGATGTCAAGCTCAGGTATGAAGGATTAGAAGGGGGTTAATAGGATGTTAAAAAGATTAAGAAAAATATGTCTATCCCTTCTTGCTACTTTTATTATCTATTCGACGTTTTGTTTAGATATGGTCATTGTTCAAGCAAGTGCAGATCAATCTTCATACAATTACTCATATTGGGAAGAGGCTGTACCAGCTCCTCCTGCCTACTTACCAACAATGGTAATAAATGGGCATGATCTTGGGATTGACGCCTTTCATACACCGAATGATATTCATGTATCTGCTGAACATGATATTTATATAGCAGATACAGGTAATAACCAAGTTGTTATTTTAAATGAGATGTTTGAGTATAAAAATACAATTGATTCCTTCACGAATGAAGGTGCACAGGAAACATTTTCGGGTCCTGAAGGTGTGTATGTAACAAATGAAAACCATGTCTACGTTGCAGATACAGGTAATAACCGTGTTGTTCATTTGGATGAAAAGTTTGATTTGGTCAAGATTATTGATGCTCCAGAGTCAGAAATGTTGTCCAATACATTTTCTTTTCGACCAAAAAAAGTAGCAGTAGATGATGCGGGCCGAACTTTTATTCTTTCAGAAGGTGTCTTTGATGGATTCATGGAGTTTTCGGTTGATGGTTATTTTACGACGTTTATAGGTGCGAATCGAGTTCAAGTTGACTCAATAGATTATTTATGGCGTCGATTTGCTACTCGTGAACAGCGAAGTCAAATGGTTATGTTTGTTCCAACTGAGTTTACTAGTTTAGACCTTGATGAAGATGGCTTCATATATGCAACGAATATAGATAATACAGATGACGTGATTAAAAAAATTAATGCAAGAGGCGATGACATTTTAAGAAGGGAAGGCTATTTTGATCCAATCGGTGATATTGATTACGACAGGGATCAAGGACCGTCACGACTAATTGATATTGCTGTTGCTGATCATGGAATTTATTCTGCATTAGATTCAACAAGAGGACGAATTTTCACCTATAACAATGATGGATTCCTTATGTATGTTTTTGGAGGATTAGGAAATAAAATGGGTGAATTCCATACTCCGATAGCTATAGACCGATTTGATGAATTTTTTCTTGTCTTGGATCGAGAACTGGGGGAGATTACAGTCTTTCATTCAACAGCATATGGTAATTCAATTGATGAGGCGGTAAGAAGTTATGAACAAGGTGATGAAGAAAGAGCGCAAGCATTATATGAAGATATCACCAATATGAATATTAATTCAGAGTTTGCCTACACAGGTATAGGAAAAGCTTTGTTGCGTAAAAATGAATTCGAGGAAGCTATATATCATTTTGAACAGAGTCTTGATCAAGCAAATTATTCTAAAGCTTACCTACTATATCGGAATGAAGTATTACGTGAGAACTTCTCCTTAATGATGGCCATTATCTTTTTAGTGATTGGCTTATCGATTGGTTTTTCTGTTTATCGGAAAAAAACAAAAAGAAAGAGGGTGTCTTAAATGGAAAAAGAGATGATAAAAAACCCTTTTCAGTTAATAGTTCGTCCTTTTCAAGGCTTTTGGGAATTAAAATACGAATTAAATCGAAAAGAGAATATAATTCTCTCTTTCATCATTTTAATTGCCTTAATTATTACCAATATATTAAGTAGTCAATACGCTGGCTTTGTCGTTAATATATACAATCCAAATGAAATGAACAGCATCATGGAAGTCGTTTATGTAGTTGTTCCACTATTATTCTGGTGTATAGCAAATTGGTCATTAACAACATTGATGGATGGAGAAGGAAAGTTTGTGGAAATTTTTATCGCAACATGCTTTGCGTTAACCCCACTTGTCATTATTAATTTTCCGTGGATACTACTTAGCAATTTTCTGTCCCATCAAGAAGCGATGTTCTATTATTTATCACAAAGTTTTGCTGTTATTTGGTTTATCTTTTTAATTTATGTCGGGACGATGACCGTGCACCAATATACACCAGGAAAGACAACAATAACGATATTTCTCATCATTATAGCTATGGGCTTTCTCGCCTTCTTAAGTTTACTGTTTTTTAGTTTGATACAACAAATAAGTTCATTTCTTATTACAATTTACCGAGAGTTTGTCTTAAGGTACTAAGGAGGGAGACTCAAAAATGAGCAAAGTCATAATGAGAAGCCTACTTACTTTGTTTCTAGTGATGATCCTAATATCTGGCTGTTCTAATACGAATACGGCTGATGTAGAGGAAGTAGATTTATCAGATATGGAAGTGACGCAAGACCAGCCTATAAAGGCAGTTTTTGATGATCGTCGATTAAAAAGGATGATTGGAATTGCTGAGAATGATTATTTACAGCTATTTGTAGATAAAGAGACAGCTAGTATTGCCGTTATCAATAAACAAAATGATGAAATTTGGTACAGTAATCCACCGGATAGAGACAAGGATCCGATTGCATCTGGTATTAATAGTGATATTTTGTCTTCCCAAATGCAACTAAGTTTCTATAATAATTTTGGCCAGAGTAGTAATATGAATTCCTATTCGGACAGTGTTGTTTATGAGCAATTTAGCATTGAACCGATTGAAGATGGAGTTAAAGTTCGTTATCAATTTGGAACAAATGAACGTACAGCGGCTGATTTACCATTGATGTTAAGTGCAGAGAGATTTGAAGAATTATCTGGTCAACTTGATGGAACAGGACAACGAGCATTAATGATTGCCTATCGAGAGAATTCCGAGACTGGAATATATGAAAGAAATGATGGAGCATTAACAGGTCTACAGTTAGAACGAGCATTTCAAGCTTTTGAAGATGCAGGCTATACCGAAGAAGATCTTGAAGAAGACATGAATGAATTAAACTTTACTCAAGAAAGTGAAAATAATCGTGTTTTTATTGCCGCTGTTGAATATAAGCTTGAAGATGATAGTTTACTAGTTAAAGTTCCTACAGAGGAGATTTATTATACACCTGACTCTCCGATTCATAGTATCTCATTTTTAAGATACTTTGGGGCGGCTGGGACAGAAGAAACAGGCTCTATCTTCGTTCCTGATGGATCTGGTTCATTAATCCATTTCAATAATGGTAAAACAAATGTACCTTCTTACCAACAGTCGGTTTATGGGCAAGACTTAGCACTACTTGAGTCCAATGATGCGAGAACAAATGAAGTAATTAGACTTCCTGTTTTTGGTTTGATAAAAGAGGAATCAGCGATGCTAGCAATTATTGAGGAAGGTGCAGCAAGTGCAACCATTAGAGCTGATGTAAGTGGCAGACTGAATAGTTATAATTTTGTATATCCTAGCTTTACAGTAATTAATAAGGATGATGTCTCTTTACAGGCAGAGGACCAAGAACGTTCTTTACCTAGATTTCAAGAAGAAAAAATGAAATCGGATTTTTCCGTTAGGTATGCATTTTTAAGCGATAAAGATGCTAGCTATAGTGGAATGGCGCGTTACTACCAAAATTACTTAGTAGAAAACGATCTAATTAGAAGTAATCAGCAGTCAGACCAATTAGATGATATTCCGTTTTATGTTCAACTCGTAGGAAGTGTTAATAAGCAACAGCATTTTGCGGGTGTTCCTTATCAAGCGTTACAACCATTAACGACGTTTGAGCAAGCAGAACATATTTTGGAGGAATTGAAGGCGCGCGATGTAAACAATTTAAAGCTGAATTATATCGGGTGGTTTAATAAAGGTATGAACCATAGTGTTCCGTCTAAGGTTCGTGTGGATCGAGCTATTGGTGGTGATAAAGGATTTAAAAACTTTATAGACTATGCTCAGGAACAAGGTATTCGTGTCTTTCCTGAAACGGCATTATTACAAGTTCATAGTGATTCAGGTTTCAAGTCTCGGAAAGAAGCCTCCCGTACGTTAACAAATTTACCTGCAACAACTTATCCGATTAACCGAGCATTAAATAAAAGAGACCGATCAAAAGATCCGCAATATTCGTTATCACCAAGATATGCGGAAGAATATACAAGCCAGTTTGTAGAAGAACTTATTCCGTTTGATACAACAGGTGTAGCGTTAAGAGATTTGGCTGATGTCTTAAATAGTGATTTTAGAAGGAATGAACAAATTGATCGTTTGGAGTCTGAAGAAATATCCGTTCATGCTTTAGAAATGCTCTATGAGAAAGATTTAGAGATGATGGCACATGGCGGTAATTTATATTCATTACCGTATTTAACGGATGTAATCAATGTACCACTTGGTCATACAGGTTTTAAAATTCAAGATGAAGCGATCCCATTTTATCAAATGGTCTTACGTGGCTATGTTGATTATGCTACAACGCCTTTTAATTTATCGACTTATTTAAATGATCAAGACTATATATTAAACGTACTTGAATACGGGTCCAATATAAACTTTCAATGGATTTATGAATCGAATGATGAATTAAAAAATACGAGCTTTGATCATTTATATGCTGTTAATTATGAACGTTGGGTCGATCAAGCAACAGAAATTTATCATGAAGTTAATGAGGTGCTTAGACAAACAAAAGGTGAAACGATTCGTACACATGAAAGCCTAGAAGAAAATGTTTATAAAACTACTTATAATAATGATTTCTACATCATCGTAAATTATGGTCTAGAGCCAGTTACAATCGATGGTTATACGGTTGAACCTCAAAGTTATGTAACGGGAGGTGGAGATGGATGAAAATCACGAGCAAATTAACAAAATCGTTACAGTCATACGAAGGTCAAAAAGCATTTTGGGGATTTATATTTGTTTCTCCATGGTTGTTAGGATTTGTGTTCTTTTTCCTAGTTCCATTACTCACGTCTCTTCGATATAGCTTTAGCAAAGTAGAGGCGAGTTCTTCAGGTATCCAAACATCCTTTGTGGGACTCTCTAATTATATGGAAGCGATTCTTGTTAATCCGAATTTTAATCGACAATTAATAGAATCTATTTTAGATATTGTTATTGATGTTCCCCTCATATTGATCTTTAGCTTGTTTGTAGCTGTAATCTTAAATCAGCAATTTCTCGGTCGATCTGTTGCACGTTCCATCTTCTTTCTCCCTGTTATCTTAGCTTCGGGCGTCATTATTAATTTAGAGGCAGAAAGTCTTGTGCAGGCAATTAATCAGCAACAAGCGACAAGTGGGGGATTATCGAATGCATTAGGATCGTTTGAATTAGCAAGAATTATGCTAGGAGCCGGTGTTAATCCAATAATAGTAGAGTATCTAACAGGATCAGTAGGGCGAATCTATGAAATTGTACGACTTTCTGGTGTTCAGATTTTAATTTTCTTAGCAGGTATTCAAACTATATCACCATCTGTTTATGAAGCGGCAAAAATGGAAGGTGCAACAGGTTATGAAGCATTCTGGAAAATCACATTACCAATGGTTAGCCCGCTCATTCTTGTAAATCTAGTTTATACCATTATAGATTCATTTGCCAGAAGTCCAGTGACAGATTTGATTTTGGAAACTGGCTTTGATGCCTTCAACTTTGGTCTAAGTTCGGCGATGGCATGGGTCTACTTTATCTCCATTATGTTGATATTAGGCGTTAGCTCCTATATCATTTCGAAAAAAGTTTTCTATCAAGAATAAAGTTAGATGGATGAATAGGAAATGAATCATTCGATATTGGATTACTATGTATGGAGGTTTGGAGAATATTAAAATTTCTATAAAAAGGATGAGTTCTATGACTATATGGCATGCTATCACGTTTGACAGGATTAAACGTTGGAGTTGGTCGTTTGTCCGTTTTGTATTAATGGCGGGGTTGTCATTTGTGATTCTTTATCCAATTTTACAAAAGATTTCAACAGCAATTAAACATCAGAGTGATTTATATTCACCAATTGTAATTTGGATTCCAGAAAATTTCACTTTAGAAAACTTTATTAGTGCCATGTCGATTATGAATTATTGGGAGACCCTTTTCAATACAACGATTTTGGCGACAGTAACAACGATTTTAACGACAGCATCCTGTGCGCTTGCAGGCTATGCCTTTGCAAAACTTAGATTTAAAGGTAGTAAAATTCTTTTTGCTGGTGTGGTTATGACTATTTTGGTTCCACCAACAACGATATTGATTCCAATGTATATGAACTTAAGGGATTTTAGCTTGGGAGGTATCATTCCTTTATTAACAGGAGATACGGTCAATTTACTCGATTCTTATTGGCCATTTATTTTAACTTCGATTACAGCTAACTCTTTAAAAGCCGGTCTGTACATTTTTATATTCACTCAATTTTTTAGAGGTATTCCGAAAGCGATTGAAGAAGCGGCATATATAGATGGTGCAAGTGTGGGAAAAACATTTTTTAGCATAATGTTACCGAATGCAAAACCAGCGATTGTTACAGTTATGTTGTTCTCCTTTGTTTGGCAATGGAACGACAGTTTTTATACAACAACGTATTTGACATCAGCAAATGTAATGTCAACGCAGCTTTCCTCATTACCTCATAATTTAGCCATATATTTAGAAGGTTCTACTTCAAATGTTGATCCCTTCTACTTGAGTATGGTGCAAGATACAGGAATTTTATTAGGCATGCTACCTTTAATTATTCTTTATTTATTTGTCCAACGTCATTTTGTTGAAAGTGTTAAACAAACAGGAATTGTTGGTTAAAAAGAGAGATAGAAAATAAGTAAATACACTTCTTATTCATTTGTTATAATGGAAGAAGTGTTATTTTCTTTTCTTATTAGTATCTTAAGTATACAAGTTTTATAGTTCGATAACATATTATGGATGTATCTATATCTATTATCCTCTTGCGTTTTTATTAGCTTTTTAATGAACGGGAGAAAAACCGTAAATGTATTGGTAAGTATGTCATTAAATTTACTTTGGGGAGGCATGCGGTTTACAAATGAAAAAGCATTTAAAGTTATGGGGGTTGGTCACATGTTTAATAGGTTGTTTTTTAATAGGTTGTAATCCGGAAGAATCAAATAATGAAGAATCAGATACTACTAATACGCAGGAAGAAACTGTTTACCAGCATAAGGGTTTAAACCGTTACGAAGAACCAATTGTTCTAAAAATAGTTGGTGAGATAAGTGATAATGTTAGGGGTCTAGAAGATCAGTT
Source organism: Gracilibacillus thailandensis (assembly GCF_010994055.1). Classification (NCBI taxonomy): domain Bacteria; kingdom Bacillati; phylum Bacillota; class Bacilli; order Caryophanales; family Bacillaceae; genus Gracilibacillus; species Gracilibacillus thailandensis. The sequence goes on from NZ_WJID01000031.1 coordinate 22,096, forward strand.
TCCAGGCGAAACATTAAGTGATAATCGTTGGACAAGGCTTTATAACGACATGCTAGGTATTGAAATACAATACGAATGGATTGTAGAAAGTCCTTTTTACTATCAAAGGTTAGCAAATGAGATTGCTTCTGGTAAATTATCGGATGTAGTGAAGGTTGATGCAGTACAGATGAGACAATTAGCGAATGCAGGATTAATCCAAGATTTGACGACTGTTTTTGAATCTTATGCTACACCTTTCACCAAATATGTTATGAGCCAAGAAAGTATTGATCCGTTTGAAGCGGCTAGGATGGATGAAAAATTAATGGGGATTCCAGAAGTTATATCTGACCTTGATACCATGCAGTATATTTGGATTCGTACAGATTGGTTAGAAAATTTAGATTTAGATCCACCGAAAACAATGGAGGATTTATTGGTTATTTCGAAAGCGTTTACACATGATGATCCAGACCAAAATGGAGAAGATGATACGTATGGTTTAGCCGTTACTAATTATTTATGGAATAACATTGGTGGTTTAACTGGTTTTATGGCAGGCTTCCAAGCATATCCCACAACTTGGTTAGAAACGAAAGATGGTCAATTAGTATACGGGGGGATACAGCCCGAAGTAAAAGAAGCTCTAAGTGTACTACAAGATATGTATCATGACGGTCAGATTGATAGTGAATTCATGTTTAAGGACGGTAATAAAATTAAAGAACAAGTGAAAAATGGTGAAATCGGAATGCTATTCGGAGAGCAATGGGCCTCTTTCTTTGTAGAGGATAGTCTAAATACAAATCCAAAAGCAGATTGGCAAGCCTTTCCGATTGTGTCAGCAACAGATGAGCCGCCTAAAATGCCAATTAGTCACCAAGTAGATTATTTCTGGGTAGTTCGAGCAGATTTTGAATATCCCGAAGCCATTGTGAAATTGATTAATTTGCATTTAGAAAAGAATTGGGGAGAAACTGCTGATTATGAGTATTATTATAGCACCCCTTATCCAGTTTGGCAGTTTTCACCTGTAACACCGTATCCAGTATTGAAAAATTTAGAAGCATATCGAGATTTAGAATATGCAAGACAGACAGGGAATGATAGCAATCTCTATGGGGAATCAAAAGCTATTCATGAAAGAATAGAAGCCTATCTAAATGAAGATGAAAAAACTGGCTGGGGTTGGTATAAAACATATTCTTCAGATGGTGCTTACTCGATTCTGGATAAGTTTTTGAAAAATGATCAAATTTTATTTGATACATTTATATCACCGCCAACTGAAAAGATGATTGAAATGGATACTATCTTAATGAACCGCCAATTGGATTATTATCAAAATATAATATTAGGAAATCCGACTAGTGAGTTTGATAGCTTTGTGAATGACTGGAAAGAAGTTGGCGGCAATATTATGACAGAAGAAATAAATAACATATACCGAAAAGACTAATAATAGCTTTTTTGACAAATACGAGGTGCATGCAAGATGGTAGGAGGAACATTTCAATCATTTAGGAAACATTTATTTACCCGATTAATAACGATGTACCATATTGTTATTCTTCCTATTATTATTTTAGGAATCTATCTTTATATATGGAGCTATAATTATGCAAGCGAAGAAATTTCCCGACATACAGAAAGTCAATTGAAGGTATATTTGGAGAACTTAAATCGAGAGCTGACATGGATGGAAACACAACAATATAATTTATTACAAGATAATGAGTTACAGACTGTCGCTTTGACATGGGACATAATGAATAACGTGGAAAAAAAAGAAAGTATGCAATACTTGTTTGATCGTTTAATGACGATTAAAACTACGAGTGCGTATATTGAAGATATTTTCATTCATATCCGTTCAATTGACCGATCTGTTTCTGCTTTAGGGCATGTCCAGAATTATAATGCTGATTATTATACTTCCATTTATTCTAAATTGATGGAAGATACCTATCTTATAAATGTGATAGATGATTCTTTAAGGCTAATTGTTGGCAACATGAACAGAGACACGGATGGGCTGCCTTTCTTCTTTGTTGAGATTATGCTTGATAAAAATAAATTAGAAAATTCACTTGATTCTATCAATTTATATGAGAATAATGGATTTTTCTTACTGTCAAATGAAGAGGATCTATTGTGGCAGTCCTCAGAAGCCTCAGAGGATATTCTAATAGAATATTTAACTACTATGGATTTAAATGAACAAGAAAATAAGCGAATGTTAACAATTGGAGATGAAAAATACCAATTTAATCAAGCGTACGACGAAATGCGTAACTTTACGGTCATTAGTTATTTGCCTGAAGAAGAGGTGGAGCGCCCATTAGGTATTTTTAGAAATTGGGTTTGGTTATTTGGACTATTCGTTATTTTTGCCATCATTATTTATGCATATAGCACTTATCGACTTGTTCATCGTCCTTTAGTTGTCTTAGTAGATGCATTTAGACGAATAGAAAAAGGTGATTTAAATCAACCAATTAAACACAATAACGAAGGTGAATTTGGCTATTTGTATAATCGATTTAATAAAATGATTGGTAGATTAAAAGTATTAATTGATCGAAATTATAAACAAACCTTAATGGTACAAAAAGCAGAATTAAAACAATTACAATCGCAGATTAATCCGCACTTCTTATATAACAGTTTTTTTATTTTAAATTCATTAGCTCAAACAGAAGATATCCCCCGTCTAGAACAATTCACCCAAATGCTTGGTGAATATTATAAATTTATTACACGTACTGATGAGAATACCATTGAATTAAGAAATGAAGTTAAACATGCTCGTATGTATACAGAAATTCAAAATATGCGCTTTTCTCGCCGAATCAAAGTTGAATTTCAGGAATTGCCAGAAGAATTAAACCAGATCAAAGTGCCTAAATTAATTGTTCAACCGATTATTGAGAATGCTTATAAGTATAGTTTGGAAGATAAAACAGAAGCAGGAATTTTAAGTGTCACATTTACAAGCATGGAAAATAAAGTAGATATCATCATCGAAGATAACGGTGAAAAACTTACTAAAGAAGAGATAGAAAAGTTAGAAGAGCGAATTAAAAACCCTAATAAGGTGCGTGAAATAACGGGTTTAATAAATATTCATCGCCGATTGGTCCTTAGCTTTGCAAGTGGCAGTGGCTTATATTTATCACAAAGTGACCTAGGCGGATTGAAAGTAAAGGTTCGACTTGTATGTAAGGAGGACTATAAACATGTATCGCTTACTCATAGTAGATGATGAAGAACTTATAACGGATGGTCTTTATGATGTCTTCAGTCGATTAATGCCAGAACATTTAGATGTTTATAAAGCATACTCAGGTAAAGAAGCGCTTGATTGGATGTCGCGTACACGAATTGATATTATTCTTACAGATATCTCTATGCCTGGCTTATCAGGATTAGAATTAATCGAACGCGTGCAATCCTTATGGCCACATTGTAGGGTGATTTTTCTAACAGGATATGATTATTTTGATTACGTATATCAAGCGATTCAGATGAACGATGTAAAATATTTATTAAAAACAGAAGGTTATGCGAAAGTAGTGGAAACAGTAAAAGAAATTTTAATGGAGCTGAAACAATCCTCCTTAAAAAGTCAATTGCCAGAGTTAACAGATCAAGAAAAACATGCGTATGAAATGATGGCACAAAGTGATTTTATGAGACACCTCATTCAAAAAAGTAATGTAAGTGTTCGAGACTTTAGTAATCTTGAAGTCGAATTTCATCATTTAAACATTCCGCTAAAAACAAGTGAGCAAGTCTACTTAGTCCTTGGAAATTTAACGTATCCAAAGAATACAACCTATACAAAACAAACTAACATTTTACATTATGTCCGATCTTATTGGGAACAGAAATTTTCCTCACAACTAAAGAGTCTCAGTATTATGGACCGTTACGGTGATCTCGTTTGGTTTATACAAATGAAAGAAGATAAACCTTTTACACCACAACATTTACTGGACTATTTAGAAGGAAATTTAGAAATGATTCAGGATGATTGTTTGCAAATAATGGATCTAACGCTTCAATTTACAATGAGTAATGGACCAGTTGATTGGCAATCTGTATCAGAAAAGTATGAATATTTACGGCAATTACAACAACTGAAACTAGACAGCAAATATCCAAGTATTATTAAGGAACAACCTAATCAAGCGGAAACAGTAGAGACTTTAAATCCAATCCCAAAAATGGATTTACTGACGGCCCACTTGTCCGCGAATCGAAGAGAGGAATTTTTTGAAGAATTCTATGAACTAATAAAGTCAGTACAAAAAGACAGCTATCACCAAATGACAAAAGTTTATTACTCTGTTGCACTTGTTCTATATGTTGACATAAGTCAAAATCAATTACAAAATCGAATGGATGATCTTGATAAAACTTTTAAAATAGATGAGCATACGTCCTTAACAAGTAGTTTTAACTACTTAGAAAAGGTAGCGAATCAATTATTTGCCTTGAAAAAAGCAGATGGTCAAGATCGGGCCTCACAAGTTATTGAAGGAATTTGTCAGTATATTGAGAACCATTTAGATGAAGATTTATCTTTAGTGAGACTAGCGGAAATTCATTATTTTAATCCATCGTATCTATCCTATTTTTTTAAACAAGAACAAGGAATTAACTTATCGGAATATATTGATCGTTGTAGAATTAGAAAGGCTCGTGAACTCCTAAGCCATAGTGATTTAAAAGTTCGGGAGGTAAGTGAAAAAGTGGGGTATCACACTGCACATTCGTTCACACGCTTTTTTAAGAAAATGACTGGTATGACACCAAAAGAGTATCGTGGTAGTTTAAGTAAACAGTAGCTTGTATATTCATCCAAATATATATTTTTATCGAAACAAGGCTTCTTATCAGTAGAAGTCTTGTTTTCTTTTGGGAGAACGACACTCCCACTAAATGGTACACCTGTTTGAATCAAAAGAATAGACCACATAAAATCTTAAGATATTTTATGCGGCCTATTTGATTATCACCTCTTAAAGGATCCTTGTATGTCTATCATAGATTATTTATATATCTGATCGTCTCTTCTGCTGCGAAAATCATCTCTATTGCCTGCTCTTCAGTCAGTTTGCCTGAATTAACAAAAGCATTGACCTGTTTGATAAAGGCGTTTAGCATATTGATGGCTTGTTCAGGTTTGTCATGTTTCTCATCCAACAGAAATCTTTCTGCCTGATTTAGTTTTACCATCAGAGCATTCCTGTTGCCACCAACAATATCAAGGTCTGCAACAATCTCTTCAAGGTCGTCAATCCTGTTTTCGGCCCTGAACTGTGCGAACATCCAATCAAAGATATTCTTATCTGCGTATTCTTCATGGCCTGGGCCATACCTGAAGCTTGCGTTTGATTGACCGATAAGGTTACTGAACACTTGGGCTTCGGTTTCGTGCGGTGTCCAGTCAAAGCCGAAGTATGGAAAATTAAATGCCTGGTTGGTTTCCAGAACCGTCACGTTAGCTTCTGAATATAAGCCACTAGCTCCAGCGCCTGTTGAGAAATAGTTTGTCCAAGCATTACCAGCACCATCATCCTTATGTGTATGCGCCCATATGGCAGTTTTTGTGAGCTCGGGATTCGCGGTAAGCTGTTCTACGGTTGGTAAGGAGCCTCCTGCAAGCGGAACGATTGCCGCGAGGAACTCAGGATTGCGGTTATAGAAACCGATTGTGTACATACTCCCCATAGAGAAGCCGGACATGTAGATACGGCTCATATCCACCTTTCCCTCAGCGGCCAGTTTCTCCACGTATGCCATAAGAGCCTCATTGTTGTCCTGATTGTTTGAGTGGTTCTGCGTAGCTATGATGTGTGCGTTGTACTTGCCCGGGTTCTCCAGTTGGTGCTTGGAAAGCACAGCTGCGCCGTTCGCAGTTTGCACGGGCGCGAAGTAGTCCCCCGAAGGGCCGCCGCGGCCGCCGCCATGGTTGTAGATGAACAGCGGGAGAGGACCGAGGTCTTCCCAGGATTCGTCGATCGAAATCAGGATGTCCATGTTGCCTGTTCCATCCGGGTTCGTTTTATCAGGAACAAACTTGTCGAGCGCCGGGTTTACTACCTCTGCTTGAGTGAATCTCGGGATTATGGTAGTGCCGTCTGTCAGCTTGATCTCACGATCCACGTTGACGCGGTAATTGAGCATCGCCGAGAATGCGTTTTGCAAGTTGCCAGAAACCATTGCGCCGGATGTATAGCCATTGGCATTCCAAAACTCAAATTCAACGATGATGTAGCGTCCGCTCTCGGGCATATCTGTTACGAGGTCGTCGGATCCTGGTGCAGGCGATATATAGCCAAGCGGCTCGGGATCATTGTTTACATATACTCTGGTGATATTGCGCATGCCGTCGAAAATCACGGTCGAGCCATCAAGCCTCGTGTTCCTGGCGGCAGCCGTAAACATGTCGGCGCTCAGGTCGGTAAGGTTTGCCGCGTTGCCTTCGCCAAGGTCGATGATGACCGCTGTAGTGACGTTGCCGACAGAGAATATGTCGTTATACACTGTGAACGGTAAATCCGTTGCGTTTGAAGCAGGCTTGAATGTCACGTGGATGCTTGTGTCGCTTGCGGTAACGTTCTTTATTGTGTATGTGTTGTCTGTAACAGCCACTTCTTCGTCGTTAACCGTAACCTTATCCACTTCAAACCCGAACGCGGGGTTGAACGTGAAGGTCACGTCTTCGCCATCGTTTACCCAAACATGGCCTGCCAGGGAGGACGGACTTATACTGCCATTCTCGCCGGATGACGTCATGACGTAGTGCTGAACGCCAACGTTCACGTTCGGTTCATACAGACGCAATGACGGTGACTCTTGCATCTGCTCAAGCAGTTGAGCCGCGCTCGTAGTGCTCGCTTCCTTGCTCTTTGCAGTGAAGCCGTCTTTCGTACTCGTCAGGGCAAAGTTCCACTGGTTGTTCCCGCCCCAATTGTACAGGGACACTGTGCCTTCTTCTTCATCCAGTACATGCAGCAACAGGCTCTGCTGGTTGCCGTTGCTGGCTGCGCCGGTCGTGTTGAGGGGCGCATGCTGTGCATTGAAGCTGGATTCCCTTCTCAGGGGTTCCGTGCCACCGCCTGTGCCGGGAGCGTTGTTCAATAAATAGTAGCCCGGGCCTTCACCAAGACCGCCGGATGCCGCCGCAGTGTTTGCGCCAAGGCCAAACTGCCAGATCATGTCGTCCGTCACTTCGGATGTGATCAAGCCGTCTTCAATCGTCACGGGCTTGGACACCATGCCAACCTGAGTGTCGCCGGTGACGTCGCCTGGTGTGTTGATTGTCGCTTGAGCGTTAGTAAGCGCGCCGTGCTCGGACACGATGAGATAGCTTCTACCAATCTTGACATCAGCAGGGTCGACCTGCCTCCACGTGATGTTTGGTTCCGGCTCTGTCTCCGCCGCCTTAGCCTGGGGTAAGTTGTATACCATTTCTGATACCATAATGAAGTAAACTAAGAAAGCCACCACTGATATTATTTTACGCATTACCTACCAATCCTCTCCTCTCTAATTCCTTGTTTTTTTCCCTTTCATTACAATTTGACGACATGACTATCGCCTGCAAAAAAAGAAAACTAACTTAATCACCCCCAGTTTGATATAAGTCGTTGGGGATCTTAAGATGTTAAATCGTTCTAGAATGTCCCTAAGACAAGTATAAGTATAGCACGAATAATTTGAGAATAATGTCATATTGTGTAAGCGTTGTCATTATTTTTGTCATAGTTGCTAAGGTCAATTGTTATTGCTTGGACACATAGAAAAAGAGCGTCGCAACGACTAGAGCAGCACCGCCAATCACTAATAATCTTCCATAATGATCTCTTGTTTTAAAAGCATTCTTTGCGATTCTTAAAATATAAATCAACAATATTAGACATAGACTAATTCCAACTATCCAGCCAAAAGAGTAGAAATTGCAAAGTCAGACTGACGAAGGATTTATTTTTCAATTTTTCTATAGTAAACAAATAATTGCAAATAAAAATCCCCAAGCACCTGTATCGAAACGAGCACTTGGGGATTCTATTATTAAAGATACTTATTACTGTCCGAGTAATTCTTTCGAAAGTTTCACTACATACGCTAATTTATTCCATTGTTCTTCTTCTGTTAAAATATTTCCGTGATGCGTAGAAGCAAATCCACATTGTGGGCTTAAGCAAATTTTGTCTTTCGATACAAATTGACTCGCTTCTTCTACACGTGCTTTAATTAATTCTTTGTCCTCGAGTTCGCCGAATTTTGATGTAAATAATCCTAATACAACACGTGGTCCGTCTTCCTTTGCAATATGACGTAATGGTTGGAAGTCACCTGAACGATCATCATCATATTCTAAGAAGAAACCATCTACTTTTTCTTTAGCAAACAGTGTCGGTGCGATATGTGCATAGCTTCCTTCAAATGCCCATGTCGAACGATAGTTACCTCTGCAAAGGTGTGTTGTAATAATTAAGTCTTCTGGTTTATCCTCTAATACACTATTGACAACATGTAACGATAAATCAATTAGTTCTTGTCTCGATAAGTTCTCAAAAGCAAATAATTGCTCTGCGTTTAATCCAGCAATATATACATCATCAAATTGCAGATAACGACAGCCTGCATCATAGAATGCTTTCACTACATCACGGTATGTATCGATCACATCTTGTGTATAATCTTCTAATTTCGGGTATATGTCTGGATTACGAATACCTGCATGGAACAGTTGGTTAGGACTTGGTATCGTTTGTTTCGCTACTGCACGGTCTCCAACAATTTCTTTAAATTCAATGAAATCTTTAATGAATGGATGATCTGCATTAAAGGAAACTTTCCCAATGTTTCGTACATCATATGGTTCTGTCTCCAGACCGTGGAACTGAAGTCCTTTTTCTGGAACATATCCTTCAAATCCATTCAAGTGTTCGATAAAATCAAGATGCCACCATCCACGACGAAATTCACCATCTGTTACTAGTTCTAGCCCCACTTCAATCTGCTTATCTACAATTCTCTTAATCTCATTTGTTTGTACTGCACGTAACTCATCATAGGATATCTTACCTGCTTGGAAATTCTCATTTGCTTTTTTTAAGCTTTCTGGTCGTAATAAACTCCCCACATGGTCTGCTTTAAAGGGTGCTTTAATAAATGTTTTTGTCATAATTAATCAATCCTCTCTATTTTTTTCTTAAGGTATTATTGCAAAAGAGCGCACTGGAAACCCAGTTGCCTTTTCTGGTTTTGCTACTATATTAAATATGATACTGCCTTTTGGGGGCAGTTTATCTAAATTTGTTAATAATTCTACTTGGTATGTATCTTGCTCCAGTACATAATATTCGCCAATTAGCGATCCGTTTGCTCTTGCATCCTTCGCAGAATCTGTATCAAACGTTTCGTGACCAATGGCTTTCACTTGTCTCTCTTGGAAGAGATATTTCAATGCATCTAATCGCCAGCCAGGTGCATGTGGATTCCCCTCGTTATCCTTATTCTCGAATTTCTCAACATCTGGCCAACGTTTGCTCCAATCTGTTCTTAATGCTACAAATGTTCCTTCTTCTATTTGTCCATACTCTTCTTCAAACAATTTAATATCATCGACTGTTACGGTATAGTCATGATTTTCTGCTGCTTCTTTAGATTTATCAATCACAACAAGAGGTAACACTAACTCTTTTAAATCTAATTCTTCTAGCCAACGCTGATTCGGTACAAAATGAATAGGTGCATCTATATGTGTTCCATATTGCCCTGGAAAGGAAAATTGTTGAACAAAAAAACCATCTTTATGCGTAAATAATGGGTCAATCTCAGCATTTGGTAATGCGGAAAAATGTGGGGAACTAGGCCCAAATGTGTGTGTTAAGTCAATCCATTTCTTACTTTTTAGTTTTTGCAAAGCGTCTATCAATTCTAGTTGGTTGCCTTCTATCGTCATTCTTCCTCCTCCTTCACATGCTAAAACGCTTAGGACGCTTACCATGAATTCTATTTGTATATTTTATCTTTTTGAAAAACCAAAAACCCCTTTTCTAAATAAGAAAAGGGGCAAAATGTCAACTACAATCTGTCTCCCTTCTTATCTTCAAGCGTATCACTTCTGGAATTGGCACGGTACTTACAGATAGTCCGTTGCCGAGGTTTCAAAGGGCCAGTCCCTCCACCTCTCTTGATAAGAAATTTATGGTATTTAATTTAAATATTACAATACGCCAAAATATGGTACAATGTCAAGTCTCATTTCTTCTGGTGCCTGTCACTACATGAATTTTGTCGATTTTGACCTTTTTCGGGTAGTGACAAACAGCATTGCAAGAAAATGTGATCTACTCTGAATCAACAAATTTCCCTTTAAACAGACTTTTCTTTGAAACAGTCAGATCCAACTGGCGACTAAATTTCTGCAGTTGTCGCTCCTCACTCTCGGTGACAATCGCTATAACGGTTCCTGAGTTAGATCCCAACCGTCCAGTTCTTCCGGAGCGATGAACAAATTGTGTTGTCTCTTTAGGCAAGTCCATATGAATAACATGGGTTATATCAGGGATATCTAAACCTCTTGCAGCAACATCTGAAGCTAGTAGTAGTTCAGATTTTCCTTCGCGAAATTCTTTAATTGCTTTAGCTCGTTCTTGCTTTTTGGAGTCACTATGTAAAACTCCTGCATGGATGCCCATATAATCTAGTTTTTCTGCCAGTACCGAAAGCGTTGTAATATCTTTGACGAATACCAGTGCTTTCATGTCATGATTACGTAGGAGCCTTCTTAGAGATTCAATCTTATCTCTCGCTTCACAAACAAGATACATATACTCCACATTTGGTCGATCATCCTCTTCTTTACCTACTCGAATTACTTCAGGACTGTTCATTAGTTCTTCTGCCTTTGATTGTACTGTCTCAGGTAGCGTTGCCGAAAAGACAAGCATTTGTCGATCACTTAAGGTACTTTTCACAATTTTTTCGATAGTAGCTATATGTTCGGGGATTAACAGTTGATCTGCTTCATCCAATACAATCGTTTTTACTTGATGCATCTTTAATTTTTTCTGGTTAATTAGTTCGTTGATTCTTCCTGGTGTTCCAATTACGATTTGCGGTTTCTTTTTCAATTTTTCAAATTGTCGCTTTACGTTTGCTCCTCCAATCAGTGTTGCACTTCCAATTCCACTATCCCTTGACCACTTCTGAACTTCTTGTTTTATTTGCATCACTAGTTCATGGGATGAGGCTAAGATGACAACTTGCGTATTTCTTTGAGTTGGGTCGATTTGTTGCATAAGTGGTAAAAGGTAAGCTAGCGTTTTACCGCTGCCTGTTGGTGACTCAGCAATGATATCTTTTCCGTCGATTATAAAACGGGCCGTATGCAGTTGAATGGCTGTTAGCTTTTCGAACCCGGATTTATCCCAAGCGGTTTGAAGAAACGGTTTCAGGTCAGGTAATACTTCATTTAATGATTGTGTTTTATTCATTATTAATGCTCCTTTTATTGCTTCAATTCGTATGTCTTTATTCAGAGTAATCTTGATTACTATATACGTCAACTTGTACCATTATTTTGTGATAAATTAAATCGATTATGTGCCTCCATAAGCTGGGGAGTGATCACACATAAAAATTTCGCCTTCGTTACAAACTACATGTATGTTTAGGAGGTATAGAATATGGATAATCAAGAATTTGAGAAGATATACCAAGATTATAAACAACAGGGTGAGGAACAAGCTCAGCAGGAAGTCTCAGCATCTGGAGAGGATGGAAAAGAACAAATTGTTGCTGTTCGAAAAAATGATGATGGCGATATTATTGCATTTAAAACGAATAGCGGCAGAGAGTTAGACTACGTGACCGCAATTGATGAAGCAAAAGCAGGAAAATTGGAGCACGTCGATGTTTTTCATAAATATGGTAGAGACATTATCCGTAGTGAACCTGATGGTATTAAAGCAAATAATCTAGATCAATTAGATACTTTTTAATGGACTGTTGAAATAGACTTCTCTAATTTTTGGAAGTCCAAATGGAGACTAACTTATGAAAAGGAATACCAAATTACATCGTGTGATTGGTATTCTTTTTTCGTGGGTATGGGAAGCAATAATCATCAAAAATAAAGGTATTCTTTAAACTAGGATTTGCTTTTAAAACCTTTTAACTTGCTGATCATCAGATGATATAATAAACATAAATGATTTGGATTGTCATTACCAACTAAAGGACGTATATTTATGTATGCTGATTATTTGTCATGGCTTGAGGATGAACGAATCGAGATTATTGCTGGTGTATATTACTTACAAGCAGCACCTGCTAGATTGCATCAAGAGGTATTATCTTCAATTACATCGCCATTTAAGTTTGGTATTTGCACAGTAAATCTATCATACTTTAATGGGGCTGTTGTCAGTTATGGGCTAGTGCCCCTTTTATTAAGTGTTTCATAATAGGAAAGGAGCGACTAAAATGAGTCCAAAGGTAAAATTAAGTGCGATTATAGATGGAATGGAGATGCAATCAGAAGAATTTAATTCATTTTTAAATAAAGAAACAAGTGAAGTTGTATTCGTTTCAAGGAGTGCATTAAGAACGGCAGAAGATGGAGATGATTTTGATCATCTTGCTGATTGGGAACAACAAGAGGTTAATACTGCCATCGATATGTTGGAATATGAAGATAAATATGCTTCACTTCCATCACAATCTGAAATAGATGAGTATGACATGATGGAACAATTTTGTTTTAGTCAGGAAGATGAATCGATACAATCAGCTTTGCTAAATGCTATCCGTGGAAGAGGAGCATTTAGCAGATTCAAGGATCAGATTATCACACTTGGTGTCAGTGATGAATGGTTTACATTCCAAAATGTTTGTTACAAACAAATAGCCATTGATTTTTGTGAAAAAGAGCAGATCGACTATGTGGAATAGGAGGTATATCATTGAATGTGAACAATTTTGAACAATATATAAATGAGATCATAGTATCTCGAGGCGAAGATTACTATGAATGGGAACTTGTAAATAACATAAATGAGATTCAGCCAGGACATTTTCATGCAATTGTCAATGGTTCAGAGGATTATCATGTACAGGTAACTCTCGATGAACCGGGAAATATTCTTTATTCAAGTTGTGATTGTCCCTATGATTTTGGTGATATATGCAAACATGAAACAGCTGTGTTTTTTGCTTTACGAAATAGAAATTCTGACGTTGATCGGGAAGAACCAACATTACATGAGCTTTTACAAACCTTGACAAAAAAAGAATTAATGCAACTATTAGTGGAATACGCTACCGATAACCCTGTAATGGAACAAGAGCTGCGTCTTAAATATGGACCTAAAAAGAATGGCATAGCAGGAGCAAAGGAATTAATTCAGCAATATATTGAAATGGCAGAGGAAGGTGGATTTGTTAATTGGCGCAATGCCAGTCTTGCTGTAAAAGGTGCAGAGCTAGTAATAGAAAAAATGGAAGAAAGCATTGCTAATCAGGAAACCAAAATAGCAGTGCTTCTCGGTGAATTAATCTTGACCGAAATGATTGATCTGCTACAATATTGCGATGATTCTGGTGGAGAAGTCGGTATGGTTGTTGACGAGGCACTTGATAAAATCGATACTGCGATATTAGAAGGAGTCGATCATCTAAACGATCTAGAAAAAATAGATATTGTACAACAACTGATAGATGCTTCAAGAAAGAATAGTTATAAAGGATGGAGTGAATGGCGATTTGCTTTACTCGAGTTTTGCGTTTCATTCTGTGATAGTATCGAATGCCGAAAAATGTTAGAAGAAGAGCTTGAACAAATCTTAGCTGAATCAAATAGTGACCGGTGGAGTGCTTCTTATGATCGTAAACAAATAAAACTGATTCAGTTGGAATTAATTGAACAATTCGAGACAGCAGAAAAACGAAATATGTTTTTGGAAAAAAACATAGATTCTTCTGAATTCAGAGAACGTGTGATCCAAGATAATTTTAATCAGGCAAGCTATGACAAAGTAATAGAACTATGCTTGGATGGCGAGAAAAAAGATAAGCAATCTCTAGGTCTGGTACATAAGTGGCAGCACTACCGTTTTCAGGCATATAAAGCATTACAAGATGAAACGAAGCAAAAATCACTAGGCATGTCCCTATTGCTAGAGGGCAATTATGACTATTTTCTAATATTAAAGCAGTTATACAATCAGGAAGAATGGTCGCAAGTTTTAGAGTATATCACCGACAATTTGTCACAAACCAGATTGAGAGGTACTATCTATGTTCGTATCTTAATAGAAGAAGGGCTAACAGATAAATTACTAACATATTGTGAGAATTCCCCAATCGAAATTGAACATCTGTATCCTCATCTAATAGAGCAGTATCCACAACGTGTAACCGAGATATTTAAACAGCATATTCATTCAATGGCTGAAAGGTCCTCGAATAGAAGCGCTTACCGCAATGTGTGTAAGGTAATAAAAACGTTTAGAAAAGTATGTGGTCCAGAAAGAGCTAATGTTATTATCAAAGAATTAGAAGATAGATACCCTAAAAAACCAGCATTTTTGGATGAATTGTCAAAAGTTTGAGGTAAATTTCACCCTAGACCGTATAAAAACTATGAATGAACAGTGGAGAGGTAAAGTTGGAAATATTTTTCCTCACATTATATTCGATTCTAGTATTCGGAGCAGGTGTCTTACATTTTCTTGGTGAGCATAATTTCTGAAAAAAATAAATTCTGATTATGCCTTTCTTTAACTCGTAGTTATCGCTGCGGGTTATTCAATTTATTCATGTATTTGACTGATTATGAAAAATCTTGCTTATGTATTTTTTAGCTGGGTTGAATAGTATCAGTGAAAAGCATTGGGATATAAAAGAAGTTAAGCACATGAAAAAGAAAAAAATATTTCAAAACAATCTTGTAATGATATTTTTCATCTTGCTGATCGGTTATTTTATTGCAAATTATTCAATCTACCGTCCTTTAAATCTCTCCTTATAATCAAAGTAACTTCTCCTTGATCATTTGTGGAATAACACTGAAGAACAAAAATTCGAATAATGAACAATATACATAAAAGACTTTATAACATACTGTTACATTTATTGGCGCACGAAATACTTACGTTTAAAGATTTACGATTATTCTAGCTGAATGACTATTGAGCAGAGATGGCAAATTATCTTCTCCATATTAAACTTAGAATGTATTTAAAAAAGTGTTCCAACTGACAGTTATATTACCTATATAACCGATAAGATTAAGCTAGTGAGCAAGAAAGGATCCGCTTCACTTTTTATGATGAAGTAGTAAAAAAATGAAGGAGAGCGATATCGATGAAAAAATATTTATTTGTTTTAATCGCGGTTTCTATGTTGCTAATAGCTTGTGAGGAAACTGGGACAACAACATCAGAGTCAGCCAATGGAAATGAGGAAAGTGACGTAAAAACAGAGGAAGATAAGTCAACTAAAGAAGAAAACACAAAAGGTGTAGTAGCTGAAGAAGATTTCGACAAAATGTATTCCGATCCAAGCTCATATCAAGATTATGAAGTAGAATATACAGCACAAGTTTTTACCAAGCCCGAAAGAGATGCAGACGGTACTTATTTACAGGCTTATGCAGATCCAATTAATTACGAGCAAAATACGATTATATTTATAGCTGATCCAGATCTAGCTGTAGAATCTGAAGATTATATTACAGTAAAAGGAATTGTTCGCGATCAATTTGACGGTGAAAATCTGGTAGGTGGTTCTATTGCAGCACCCATGATCGAAGCAAATTCAGTTGAAGTGGTTGATTATATCACAGCCGTTTCTCCAACCATAGAAACTGTGGAAGTCGGACAAGAAATTGACCAACAAGGTTATCTTGTAACGTTACAAAAAATAGAACTAGCTGAAAATCAGACGAGAGTATACGTAAAAGTCTCAAATAATACGAATGATTCTATCTCGTATTTTGCTCATTCAACAAAGCTTATCGTAGACAACCAGCAATTAGAGCCAGAGTTCAACTATGAATCTGGTCTGCCTGAAGTTCAATCAGATATCCTAGCTGACGTAGAATCAGAAGGTGTCATTACCTTCCCAGCCATCGATCAAGAAACAACTTCTCTTAAATTTCATTCCGAAGGTTATTCAGATAACTGGGAGTTAGAAATAGAACCATTTGTATTTGATGTGGAAATATAGTAAATGCCTTATGACATTACGATACCGGCAATTCTAGCTGATATTGTTGAATAGATGTAAAAGGAAAACACAGTACCTGTCGTGTTTTCCTTTTATTATAATCAAAATCATGAGCCATTTTTCTACAAATACTATAAAGATATTCCGAAAATAGTGCTTATATGATTGGAATAGGTCGATTGATGCGGTATAATTTTATTAATATATTACTATTTCGTTTTATGTTTTTCCATAATCTTTATTTTTTTATGATGTAACGTATATTTTTCATTCTTCTTACTGCTAGTTATAGTGTGCAAAAAGAAGGGAGAATATTATATGAACAATTTGAATTATGTTACGTTGACGCAAGACGAGGTAGAAAATGAATTTGACGTAATATCTTCTGTTGAAATTAAGACTTCTGGGGAAATTGATTATTCTGATGGAAAACCTAAAGCGAATGTCAAAAACATTCATGAGAGTATAGTGCCAGAAGGAGAAGTAAATATTTATCGTATCTCGAATCACGAAATTGATATCGAGAAGGCGGTAAAAATTGGTCTAGGTGTTTTGGAAAATAAACAGACAAAGGAAAGAGTTTTGTTTAATTCATTAAGAGCAGTGGAAACAGGACCTACTAAAATCGTCCAAGATACTGAAATTATGCGATTAACGATTTATTATCAATTAGCATTCCCTGATTATGATGATCCAGCTTTCAATCAGTTTTTAGATGAAACGGCAAATTATGAAGGTATTAATAATGTCATTTTATCTAAGGATAACGCGATTATTAAGGAGCTTGATTTTGTAATGAATAGGAAGAAGGGATTAGGGGATAATGTCATCTCTTTTAAAGTGTACAAAAAATAGCATTCAAGTTGTTTTCCTAAAAAGCTAGATTTTGAAGCATTAACTGATCTAAAAGATATATTGAGTGATCGAAGTTATCCTTGATATATCTTTTTGTATAAGATCGATAATTAAAATTAAACAAATCTATGGCAAAAAAGGATGTTCTACATGAATAAAGTCCAAAATCAATATTACTATCACTTTCTAAACGAAGTATCTACTGAACTAGCTTCGATTGCAAGAGAATTAGAGAATAGTGTTTTTACTAGCCCAAGAACAATGCTGACACATTCACGTGTTTTTGTGGAAGGTGTTGTGCAAAGAGTATTACAGATAGAAAACATTTCTGATTTAGGATGCGAAGGGCTAAAAGATAGATTGTATTTATTGAAAGCAAATGCCTTAGTGACAGAAGAACAGTTAACGGCATTGCATCAAGTAAGGAAGTTAGGCAACGAAGCGTCGCACCAAACGCGACCATTTCGATTTTTAGAAGCATTAATGGCTTGGGAATCGCTTTATATTGTGATCAAATGGTTTGTGGAAGTCTATGGTTCTCCAACTATAAAGGTGCCTGCATACCAAGAACCTGCCATTGAAAGTGATAACAATTATGATATTCAAGAATTGGAATTTAGGTTAAAAGAATTAAAAGATCGCCTAGTGGATCGTTTTCAAGCATTAACGGAAATGGATGAAGAAGAAAATCCCTCCAATATAGACGATGAACCAGTTCATTTACCTGGAGAAACGATTGTCCGCACGATATCTTACAAAGATAAATCAATGGATATTCCTTACTTTTTAAGGGATGCTTTTTTGTTACCACAACGTTTTGAAAATTCAGAACGATTTATGATTGCCTTAGGCGGTGCTCAACAAGCTAGAATCATGAGTGAACTGCCATTAAAATTAGATGGGATTTCTTCACATGTGAAGCGATTTAATGAAACGAATGAACAAGCAATGTTTGATGATCTTGCTATATTTATAGAACAGGAACGGACTCGTCGAAAAATAGTGAAAGAACGACCAGGTGAGTTGTTTTTATTCTTTCGAGCGGAGTATATTATCATTACAGAGCGACTTGCGGCTATTCCATTAACAGAAGAATATTTTGTGGGATTCCCTAACTTTTTGCGTCAAATGAAAGAGGATGGCATCGAATATGTTGGGCAATTACCGCAAGAATTATTGATTTTGGCGAAGTATGATCGAGTGGGGATTGGGACGGTTGAGAAGTTGTTTAGGCAGTTGCAGGGGAATGGATAAGCAAAACAATATAATTTGCCAATTTATCGTTGAACTGTTCTCAAACATAGGGCAAATTAGTGTTTAGGGGGGCCCGCTATCCCAAATTGATTTCCTTTTCTTTTATTCAAGCTACTAACATAGCTCCTTTATGAAGAATAGATTATGATTAATTTAAAGTCGATCCTAACTTTTAATAAAGAATTAATTGCAAACAACGCACAAAAAAGTTAGTAATCAAATTATCAACAAAAGTGTTGACTTGTTATTTGAAATAGTTTATATTTAACTTAATTAAGGTTAGTAATTTAATAACTAACTTTATGTAGAGGGGATGTTAAACATATGGAGGATAACGTGTTATTTAATCAATTAGATATATTGCGTGGAGATTTACCACTAGAAAAAATGAAAAATGTAGCTATTCCCATTTATAGTCTGCAGTTTCTTAAAAACAATCAAAAGATTCCTGAAGAAGCTACGGTTAGTAACGTATTAAAACATGAAGATAACCTGGTGGGGAGTTTAGTACATGCATTTAAAATTGTTGAAGACGAATATCCGGAATTAAAGGGTGTGTATGATATCTTTCCGTCAAAAGAGTTAAGTCAGAAAGTGTTATTTAACTTCTTACTTCAAGTGAATAATATGAAGTTTACTAATAATGAATGGGCTGACTTAATGGAAAAATTGTTTAACAATCTATATGAAAACGAAGGTAAAAAAGGTGGTGCACATTATTCACCAGAAAGTGTCAATCAATTAGGGATTGCATTATTACAACCACAATCAGGCACTTTTTATGATGGTGCTGCGGGTGTCGGTGCGACGACTGTAGAAGCACAAAAGTATGCAAGAGAAACTAATGGGAACATCCAACTGTTCGGGCAAGAAGTGAATTATAACAATTGGGCGGCGGCAAAGTTTAATTTACTTTTTCATGGTGTAGAAAATGCCGACCTTCGGTTAGGAGATACACTCCTTAAACCAGCATTTGTTGAGGGTAAGAATATAGCGAAATTTGATCGAGTTATGATGGATTTTCCATTTTCAATGAACATTACTGATTATGAAAAGTTAATAAATGACCCGTTTAATCGTTTTATTTATGGTAAACCACCAAGAAGAAGTGCAGATATGGCATTTATTATGCATGGATTGTCGTCATTAAATCAAAACGGAAAGGCAATATTTGTTGTAACTAATGGCACATTGTTTAGAAAAGGAGTTGAAGGAACAATTCGGCAAAACATGATTTCTGCTGATGTTATTGAAGCAGTAATCGCATTACCAGAGAATATTTATGCTGAAACTGCCATTCAGACGAATTTACTTGTCTTAAATAAAAATAAGCCTATTGAACGTCAAGGCAAAATATTATTTATAAATGCAGAAGAAGAATTTAAACAATTAAACAGAAGAAGAAAACTTTTGAATCATGAAAATATCAATAAGGTTGTTAATGCGTATAAAAAAGGAACTCAAATAAAAGGTTTCAGTAAATTTGTTAAGACAAATAAGATTGAGGATGCAGATCTGTTGTGTAAACGTTACTTGGAAGATGGTGAAATTGAAGTCAATACGTTTGGGAAGGTAAAAGTTTCACAAGACAAAATTAAAAATCAACCTAATAACAAATCTCTATCCAATTTAACAGAGTCCATATACAGAGGCTTAAATGTTTCTTCTAAATCAGTAGAAGAAGGGGTTGGAGAATATAAAATCATAAAACTTTCAGATGTGAAAGATGGCGAAATTAATCTCGAGGAACTAACGCAGGTTACTTTAAAACGCAAATCAAAAGTGGAAATGTATCTCGTACAACGTGGAGATGTCATTATTTCGAACCGAGGGACAAGTATAAAGATAGCTGTGGTACCACATGTCGAAGAGAATATTATTTTGTCTCATAATTTCTTGGGGATTAGGTGCAACAATCAATTAGATCCATATTTTCTCAAAGAGTATCTAGAAAGTCCAGTCGGTCAATACATGCTTACAAGTAAGCAGATAGGTACGAATATCTTAACGATAAACCCTAAAGATCTTGAGGATATAAAAATACCAGTACCAGAAATCGAAGCACAAATGGAAATTGTTGAGGGATTTCATGACATGAAAAGTAATATTCAAGAGAGGTTACAGCAGTTAGAGGAAGAGAAAAAGCAACTACAACTACAGTTATATGATTATATGGGAATTCGTGATTCATTTGAAATTATCGAGTGATGGAGGGGAAAAAATAATGGAATGGTATTTGTCAGATTAATGAGATCAATCTAGAAGAATACCTTCTTGGTAAAAGAACTGAGGTTGAAAACTTTTATCTTCAGAGGTTAAAGGAAGATGTCAGCATTACTGCATAAAGGTTTTGGAATAATTGTTTATAAGATTGAGTCATCAGGTTAATAGGATTATCTATCTAGGCATTAATGACTATTATATTTCTGATATAATCAGTATTATAGCGAATTTTACTTAGTTGAAAATAGAATTTAAATATATTTCTAGAACGAACAAATGGAGGGGTAAGTCTAATGAACGAAGTATCAAGACATTTGCAAACAAGTGTAAATATTCAAGAAAAAGCAAATCTTATTTGGAGTATCGCAGACTCCATTAGAGGGTTATATAAACCTCACCAATATGGTGAAGTAATTTTACCAATGACGGTTATTAAAAGGTTTCATGATACATTGTTACCAACTAGAGATAAAGTATTAGAAACTTATGAAAAGGTTAAACATTTAGAGGTTAAAGAGGGATTCCTCCAAAATGCGTCTGGTTATGTGTTCTATAATGTTAGTAATTTTACATTTGAAAGTTTATTAGCGGATCCGGATAACATTGAAGAAAACTTTTTGGCCTATTTAAATGGGTTCTCTGAAAATGTCCAAGACGTATTAAAGAATTTTGAATTCGAACGTGAGATTAGAAAACTTGCAAACAATGATAAATTGTTTTTCATTATTCAGGAGTTTAATTCTGAGAAAGCGTATATGGGTCCAGACAAAATTACAAGCACTGATATGGGTTATATTTTTGAGGACCTAATTAAGAAGTTTTCAGAGAGTTATGATGAAGAAGCAGGGTCTCACTTTACAAGCCGAGATATCATTTACTTAATGACAGATTTATTGATTGCAGAAGAAAAAGATATTCTTATTGATGAAGGTGTTGCTAAAACAGTTTATGACCAAACAATGGGTACATCACAGATGTTAAGTGCTATGGAGGAAAGATTAGAAGCTCTAGATTCTGAAGCTGACGTAACCACGTTTGGCCAAGAAATTAATGAACAGACTTATGCCATCGCTAAAGCAGACACGATGATTCGTGGTGGAAACCCAGACAACATGAGATTAGGTAATACGTTGACTGAGGATCAGTTTGAAGGATATACATTTGATTATTGTATTTCCAACCCACCATTCGGAACCGATTGGAAGTCAGAATACAAAAAAGTAAAAGATGAACATGGTCGAGGCGAACATGGTCGCTTCGGTGTAGGATTACCTAAAAAAAATGATGGTCAGCTATTATTCCTATTAAATGGATTAAGTAAGTTGAAAGATTCAGGTCGTATGGCGATTATTCACAACGGTTCTGCACTTTTTAGTGGGAATGCAGGTGGTGGCGAGAGCGAAATCCGTCGCTATGTGATTGAGAATGATTGGTTAGAAGCGATTGTTCAATTACCTAATGATTCATTCTACAATACGGGGATAGCCACTTACGTTTGGATATTAACAAAAGAAAAACCGAAACATCGTATTGGAATGGTACAACTTATTGATGCGTCTAATATGTTTGAAAAGCGTAGAAAGAACATTGGTAGTAAACGAGTCGATATCAGTGAAGAATGTCGAGAAATGATTGTTAAAGCATATGGTGAGTTTCAAAATAAAGAGTATTCTCTTGGGGAACGTGGAGTTGAGTCTAAGATTCTAGAGAATGAAGAATTTGGTTTTTATAAAGTGACTGTCGAGACACCTCAATATGATGAGGAAAGAAACATCGTGCTAAAGAATGGTAAACCTGTGGCTGATACTGATAAAAGAGATACCGAAGAGATTCCATTAAAAGAAGATATTCAAGAATATTTTGACAAAGAAATTAAGCCATTTAATTCTGATGCATGGATTGATGAAAAGAAGACTAAAATCGGATATGAAATCCCATTTACACGCTTATTCTATAAGTTTGAAAAACTGGAAAAATCAGATGACATTGCAGCACGTATTAAAAAAATTGAAGCCGAAATCGTAAAATCCTTTGAAGTCTTATCAGGTGAGGAGGTAAGAGTGGATGACTAAAGAGAAGGTAGATATTGATGCTAGTTGGTTTGGTGCCATTCCAGAGACTTGGAGTATAACTAAAGTTAAATGGTTAGGAAGGTTCATAAATGGTTATGCGTTTAAACCAGAGGATTGGGGTAATGAGGGTCTTCCTATTATCAGAATTCAAAATTTAACAGACCCTGAAAAAGAATCAAATCATTTTAATGGGGACCTGGATGATAAATATCTAGTTACAAAAGGAGACTACTTAATATCTTGGTCAGCTACACTAGATGTCTTTAAGTGGGAGAAAGAAAATGCCTACCTGAATCAACATATATTTAAAGTAACGTTGAACAGAGAGAATATAGAATATAAATACTTTTATTGGCTAGCAAAAGTATTTATGGAAGAAATGAATAGTAGTAAACATGGTTCAACAATGCAACATGTAACAAAATCAGTATTTGATAATTTTAAAGTTCCTTTACCACCAAGAGATGTTCAACTTATAATCGCAAACTTTCTAGATGAAAAAGTATCGGAGATTGATTCCATTGTAGAAAACACAAAACAGTCTATTAAGGAATTGAAGAAATATAAACAATCTTTAATTACAGAAACAGTTACAAAGGGATTAGATCCAAATGTGGAGATGAAGGATAGTTGGATTGAGTGGGTAGAAAAAATACCAAAACATTGGGAGATTAATTATTTAAATCAGTATTTTACACAACATAAATTTAAAAATGAAGGGTTAAAAGAAAATAATTTATTATCTTTGTCATATGGAAAAATTATAAGGAAAAATATTAATACTACTGATGGATTGTTACCGCAAAGTTTCGAAAACTATAATATTATTGACAACGGAGATATTGTATTGCGATTAACTGATTTGCAGAATGATAAGAAGAGTTTAAGAGTAGGGTTGGCGACAGAAAGAGGTATCATAACTTCAGCGTATATAACACTAAGAAAAACTTATAAGATAGATACTAATTATATTTACTATTATCTTCATTCTTTTGATATATACAAAGGCTTTTACGGTTTAGGTTCTGGTGTTAGACAAGGTTTAACTTACGACGGACTAAAGAGATTGCAAATACTACATCCACCATTACATGAACAAGAGGAAATTTCTGGATATTTGAATGACAAAGCGTCACAAATTGATGAGTTAATTAAGAAAAAAGAGGAACTATTAGTTGAATTGGAATCCTATAAAAAATCTCTAATCTACGAATATATCACCGGAAAAAAGGAGGTAATATAATTGGCTTTTGAGGATACGGAAAAACGTTTTGAGGAAGATATTGAAACGTTTCTACTTACTGAAGGTGGATACGTTAAAGGTGACCAATCAAACTATGATAAAGAACGAGCCATTGATCTAACACAGTTGATTAACTTTATTCAAGAAACTCAAGAGAATGCATGGCTCCGTTATCAAAAGATTTATGGGGATGAAGCCCCTAGAAAGTTGTATAAGCGTCTCAATGATGAAATTGATACAAATGGCTTATTACATGTTTTACGTTACGGTATATCAGATCGTGGCGTGAAACTAAAAGTGGCAGCCTTTAGACCTGAATCTACTTTGAATGAAAAGACATTGAAGAACTATCAATCAAATAAGCTAACCGTAACTCGTCAGTTTGCTTATTCCACTTCTAATCACAATACATTGGATATGGTGTTATCTTTAAATGGTATTCCAATTGTGGCAATGGAGTTGAAAAATCAATTCAAAGGGCAGTCAGTTGAACACGGAAAAAAACAATTTATGTATGATCGTGATCCACGAGAAAAGATATTTCAGTTTAATAAACGTGTATTAGTTTACTTTGTTGCCGATTTAAGTGAAGTCTGGATGACCACAAAACTGAATGGTAAGGACACATTTTTCTTACCATTCAACCAAGGGTCTAACGGAGCTGGTGAAGTTGGAGGTGCAGGTAACCCTGAAAACCCTGAAGGTTATACAACATCATACCTTTGGGGAAAGGTGCTTCAAAAAGACAGCTTGATGAACATTATTCATCGCTTTATTCACTTAGAAGTAAAGAAAGAAAAAGTAATGAAAAACGGCCGTGAACAAAATAAAACGAGCTCTAAGTTAATTTTCCCGCGTTATCATCAGCTAGATGTAGTTCGAAAACTTGTTCATCACGTAAAGCAAGAAGGTAGTGGGGATAACTATTTAATTCAACATAGTGCTGGATCAGGTAAGTCGAACAGTATAGCTTGGCTCGCCTATCATTTAGCTAGTTTACATGACCAAGATAATAAGAGTGTGTTTAATTCAGTCATTATTGTTACAGATCGTACAGTTCTTGATCGCCAATTACAAGATACGATTTCAGGCTTTGATCATACACAAGGATTGGTTGAAACAATAGGTGAAAAGAAAACGTCACGCGATTTAAAGAATGCCATTAACGATGGAAAACGAATCATTATTACAACGCTACAAAAGTTTCCTGTGATTTATGAAGAAGTTGAAGTCAATGAAGGAAACCGTTTCGCATTAATTGTTGATGAAGCACACTCGTCACAGACAGGTACCAGTGCAAAGAAATTAAAGGCAGCTCTTGCTGATACAGAGGAAGCTTTAAAAGAATATGCAGAACTAGAGGCTGAAATAGAAGAAAATACACCTGACCAAGAAGATAAACTGGTACAAGAACTGCTAACGCATGGTCGTCATACAAATTTAAGTTTCTTTGCTTTTACCGCAACACCAAAAGAGAAAACCTTAGAGATGTTTGGTACTCAACAGGCTGATGGTACATTTAGACCATTTCATGTATATAGTATGCGTCAAGCCATTGAGGAAGGATTTATCTTAGATGTATTGCAAAATTATATGACATATGAAACATCATATAAGATTGCCAAGAATACTCCTGATAATCCTGAATTATCAACAACACAAGGTGTAAAAGCGATTAGACGTTATCAGTCCTTGCATCCACACAACTTACAACAAAAAACAGCTATCATGATCGAGCACTTCCGCAATGTAACGCGTAAAATGTTAGGTGGTAAAGCAAAAGCTATGGTCGTAACAGCTTCTCGATTACATGCGGTGCGTTATTACTTTGAGTTTAAGAATTATATCGAGAAAAAAGGTTACGTTGACATGGATGTATTAGTTGCTTTTTCAGGTTCAGTTAAAGATCAAGATGAGGAATATTCAGAAGATCAATTAAACAAGACAAAAGAAGGTAAGCGAATTAAGGAAAATCAATTAAAAGAAATGTTCAACTCTGATGAATTTAATGTACTTGTCGTTGCTGAAAAATATCAAACAGGATTTGATGAACCGTTACTTCATACGATGTTCGTAGATAAGAAATTATCTGGGGTAAAGGCAGTTCAAACATTATCTCGCTTAAATCGAACATATCCAGGTAAAGAGGATACCTTCGTGTTGGATTTTGTTAATGAAGCGGATGATATTAAGGATGCCTTTCAACCGTTTTATGAAGTGACGGAATTAGATAAAGAGATTGATGTGAATTTAATCTATGATACAAAAACAAAACTTAGGAACTACAACATATACAATGATCAAGATATACAAAAATTAACAAAGATATATTTCAAAGCTGGAAATCAATCGGAGTCTGATTTAGGTAAAATAGCGAGTCATTTGATCCCTATCATAAAACGTTATGAAGAACTAGATGAACAGCAACAATACGAGTTTCGGGTAACGGTAAGAAACTTCAATAAATGGTATTCATACATTACACAATTAACAAGAATGTTTGACAAGGAACTGCATGAAGAATATATCTTCTGCAAGTATTTAATTCGTTTTGTTCCAAAGAATAGTACAGAGAAAATTGATATTGAAGACAAGGTGAAGTTGGAATATTACAAGGTTGAAGAGACGTTTAGTGGGGATATCACATTAGAAAAGAATTTAGATTATAAGCTTAAAAACCCAGATAACGTCGAGACAGGAGTTAAGCCACCAGACGATGACGATGTACTAGAGAATATCATTAGACGTGTCAATGAAAAATATGACGGAAAACTATCAGAATCTGACCGACTAATTATTGAAGGCGTTACACGTAAAGCGAAGGAATCAAATGATCGCCTGAAAAGTCTTGCAAGAAGTAATGATGAAGAAATGTTTGAGAAGAGCCTTTTCCCGAGCGTGTTTGAGAAAGCATCTCAAGAGCTTTATTTAGAACAAATGGACTCCTACTCCAAACTATTTGAGGATAAATCATATTACAACTCAATAATGGAAGCTGTGGCAAAAGAGATATATAAGGAATTAAGAAAGTAATCCGGCCTCTTTTTAATTCAAGATATACGGTTAATTTTATGGCGACATCAAGGAAGTTGTGTGGATAATTTTGGATATAAGACAGCGGCAAAATTAGTTATGTAACTAGTCGGACTTGATCAACAAGCTGTCAATGAAGCATTCTCTGAATTTTTGTCAAATGAAAAGCTAAACATTCAATAAATTGGATTCGTAAAGTTGATTATTGATTGTGTTGTTAAAAATGGTGTAATGGATAAAAAGGTTTTACAACATGGTCCTTTTAAATCCGTGGGAAGTATCGTTGAGCTGTTTTAGGATAAAATGGACGATACTCGGAAGATTATAGGTGTTATTGGTGAGTTAAATAAGAATTTCTGAAGAGGTTGCTGGAGCATAGATGTAACTGGCGTACTTTTAATGAAGGCACTTAATAATATTTTAGGTGCCTTTTGATTTAAGAGTGGGAGGGAGCTAAATTGGGTGAAATTGTGTTATCTACAGTGGAATTGCAGGAATTAAAAGATAAATATGGTAAGTATTTTGAGCCTATAAAAAGTGATAGTGAATTTCTGAAAATCCATGCAAAACTAGACCGTATTGGTGCGGGGGATAAAAATACTGCAGAATTCCATAATATTGCACAGAGGTTATTGGAGTATGTTCATAGAACTGAAAATGGTAAACAAGCATTATTGCTTACAAAAACTTTAAATGAAATAAGAGTGCGGAATAAATTCTTTCTAACAAATAACGCTACAAATGTAGATCAATTGTGTGATTTAATATTAATTCAGTTTAAACACTCTTTGAAACCAAAAATTTATTACAATATAATGAAGTTACTAAACTACTGTGAAGGGTGGCTGGGTAATTTTAATATTAATTCAGTAGTTGGTCGAAGAAGAATAGATGATTTGGAAGGAAACATCTTTGAGTGTTTCAATTTAAAGTTATCTTTAGAACACCTTCATACATATTTAGTTTTGGGACAAGAAGATGAATTGAGGAAGCTGTATTTGGATTTGGAAGTGGAGTGGGACAAACTTGACCATCAGGTAAATGAAAAGACTTTTGAAAAATTCCTTTGGTACAGCTTTATTTTAGATAAGGAGAAAGGTATTCAAGAACATATAACTCATTATAAAAGCTTAATAAAGAGTAACCGTTGGGGTGTAAAGTTTTACCGTTACGTTACAAAGACTTTCTCTGAAAATGGTAGTCTAAATAAAGAAAAAATGCAAAAACTAATTAAACGCTTTAAAAAGATGAAGGGCTATTCCATTGCTGAAAAGGAAAGGATTATTATAAAAATATTAAAGAAGATAAAAGAAAAGCAAGTGACCAATGAAGTGGAGAGGCTAGTATCATATCATCTTCCGAAAGATGTAAAACTAAAGGATGTTAATCAAGAATTAAATATTAATCTAGCAGTCTATGAAAATAAGGAAATGAAAAATATCTTACGAACAATCAGTGTAGAAGCCATTAGTCATCCAAAAAGAGAAGATATTTATATAAATCGAAGAGTACTAAAAAGGATAATAGAAGAAAATGCCCCTGGATACATACATGTATTAGAAGGTAGAAGATCAACTAGTAAAGAGAATGCAGATGGTGAAAGTGATTGGTTTGTATGGCCATCAACAGAAATAACTGGTGATGGTGAAAACGATGCGAATGGTCTAAAAAAGAAAAGTGAATTAATAAAAATAGGCTATCAAATAACTGGTAAAACAAGAGAACAACGTTGGCGAATATTACAACGCGCTGTTCCAGTTATTGGTTTGAAGAAAGTAGCTTATACGATTGCAGGAAACGTGAAATTGAGGAAGGGTCAAAAGAATGGAGTAAATAAATTTAGTTATGCTATTTCCGAATGGGAACACGACTTGGCTAAGCTAAAAAAGGTTTACTATAAAAAAGATTTTAATTGGCCAAGTACATAATTCGAATAATAGTTACCGCTTATGTTGTGGTTGGCAAATTTGCTTGTGCTAGATTTTTCAAATATAAAAGCGAGGTGTGTGAGTATGCCTATTGAAGTTGGAATATGGAATATTAATAATGGAATAAAAAAAGTTGCTTTTTCTTCGATTGAGTCGGAGAGGAAATTGGAAGATATTTTGGTTAAGGATATCTCTATTCTTTCGGAAGACATATTACTTATAGGAAGACAAATCCAAACTGATTACGGAAAGTTTATTGATATGCTTGCTATAGATCAGGACGGAAATCTTCTAATAATAGAGTTGAAGAAAAATAGAACGCCTAGAGAAGTGGTGTCTCAAGCAATCGATTATGCTTCATGGGTGCAAAATCTATCATACGATCAAATATTGAATATATATGAAGAGAAAAATGATGCTCCTTTAGAAGAAGCTTTTGCTGATAAGTTTGATAATAGCTTGCCAGACAATTTAAATGATAATCACCAAATCATGATTGTTTCTGCACAATTAGATAGTGAAACAGAACGAATAATTAATTATTTATCTAATAATTTTGACGTGCCAATTAACGCTGTGTTCTTCAGATATTTTGAAGACGGAGAACTGCAGTATATTACAAGAAGTTGGCTTCTCGACCCGAATATAGTTGATGAGAAATCTAGTAATCCAAAAGTAAAAAATAAAAGGGAAAAGTGGAATAAACAAGACTTTGTAGTTAATTTTGAAGAAAAAGATTCAAGAAATTGGGCAGATGCAGTAAAATACGGTTTTATTGCTGCTGGTGGTGGCCGTTGGTACAGCCAGACATTAAAACGTTTATTTGTTGGTGCTAGAATATTTTGTATGATTCCGAAAAGTGGATATGTTGGAATTGGGAAGGTAACAGAAACAGTTAAACCAATAAAAGATGCTACTTTTGAAGAGAATGTTGAAGAAAAGGGTATTGCTAATTTAAGTTTAAAAGCTCCAAATATGTTGCATGATTCAGATGAACTTGATAAATGCGAATATATTGTTAAAGTGGACTGGATTAAAACAGTCCCTAAAGAAGATGCATACTGGATAAAAGGCCTGAAAGCAAATCAGAATAGTGCATACAAGTTAAGAAGCCAATATACCATTGATAAGGTTTCTGAATTTTTTGGTCTTGAAAATGATAACTAAAGTAAGAGACAATCCTTAACATCAGGGATTGTCTCCTACTTTTTTTCTATCACTTGCAAGTCATTTTGAATTTAAAAAGGCGAGCAGAAAGAAAGAATGGGGAAAAATGTAGAAATCTAAGTGGGATAATTATACAATTAATGTAAGGGTAACCTTGAAAACACGCTTTAAGAATTATTGTTGAAAGCAAAGTAAATAGTTAATTAATATCTTGAAAAACTATAAAAGTAAGAGGTGTAATTGTGCAAAAGAAAATAAAGTATAACCTAAACGAAGAGTCACTGAACTTTATCTTGTTATTTGAAAAGTCAGTTTCTAGCGGAAAAGTATTTAGCAAAAAAGAACTTGTAGAACTTTTTATCGAGTCTAGTTTTTACGATGATGTAATTAATACATATTACGAGACAGCAATTTATAAAGCCATATGGTGGGCAGTTAAAAGAAGCGGCAGTTGGAAAATGAATAGAGGGAGTTATACTAAGATTTATATTTAGGTATTTAGAATAATAGAAAGGGGTCTGTTATCAGTTATAGAGTTTGCTAGAAATGAATCCAAAAGTATATATATGAAAGGGTGGAAAAATGTATTTACAGGAATTACAGAAGGTGTTTGGAGCTAATGCGGCTTTTCGTGATGGTCAGGACAAGGCAATTAACAGTATCTTAAATAAAAAACGTGTCCTTGTTGTTCAGAAGACAGGTTGGGGGAAAAGTTTAGTTTATTTTCTTGCAACAAAGATTTTGCGACAGCGTAGGGAAGGTGTCACGCTAATTATTAGCCCATTGTTGGCTTTGACAAGAAATCAAATTGATAGCACAGAAAAATATGGAATTGTAGCAGAATGTATTAACAGCCAAATTAACAAAACAACAGAGGAAAGGGTTAATGTTGTTAACCGATGTAATGCTGGTGAATGTGATGTTCTATTTATTACACCTGAGCAACTACAAAATGAAGATTTTGTTAGACTATTATCACAACTTGAAATCGGATTATTTGTGGTTGATGAAGCACATTGTATATCAGATTGGGGACATGATTTTCGACCAGATTATAGACGTATTCATCACCTTCTTCAAATTTTACCAGAAAACATTGCTGTTTTAGCCACTACAGCAACAGCAAATAATCGAGTGATTGAGGATGTAGCGGCTCAACTAGGCGAGTGTGAGGTGGTGCGGGGAGATTTACAACGAGAATCTTTACATCTACACAAGGTATTTCTACCAACTGCAGAGGAAAAGTATGCCTGGATAGCGAAGAACTTAGGATGGTTAGAGGGTTCGGGGATCATTTACGCTACAACAATTAAAGAGTGCGAACGCCTTGCGATATGGCTCCGACAAAATGCAATTGATGCTAGTGCGTATCATAGTGGACTTAATGAAGAAGTTAAAATTGATCTAGAAAATAAACTAATTAACAATAAACTTAAAGTACTTGTCTCCACGATTGCTCTTGGAATGGGCTATGACAAGGAGGATATTAGCTTTGTCATTCATTACTACACACCGAAATCTGTTGTTGAGCATTATCAACAAATAGGTAGGGCAGGACGTGGCATAGATCAAGCTGTATGTGTGCTTCTTTATGGTGGGGAGGACGAAAGGAAAATTAATGAGTACTTTATCTATAATTCCTTCCCTAAGCAAGAGCATATTAATCTGGTGCTCAATCACTTAAGTCAAAATGACGAGGTTAAGAAGTCATCTCTTGAACAAAAGATGAATATTAAGTCAACGACTCTAGATCAAATTTTGAAATTATTATTAATTGAAGGTTTCATATTGAAGGATTCGAGATCACGATATTCCCGAACATTAAAACCTTATACCTCTCAACAGAATTATTATAGTTCTGTTATTGACATAAAGGTTCGTGAATATCAGGAATTACTTAATTTTCAACAAACAACGGAATGTCAAATGGCTTATTTAACAAAAGCATTGGATGACCCTAATTCCAGAAGATGTGAAAAATGTAGTACTTGCCTTGGTGATGCATGGAATTTAACTAATGATGTATTGATTAGCGATGATATCGCTAAAGTTTCTCAATTCTTTAAGAAGAATTATATTTTAATTGAACCCCGTAAAAGATCCTCAGTAACAAATAAAAAACTGGAGTTTATACACAATGAAGGGCTTGCTTTGAGTTATTATCACGAGCAACTTGGGCAGGAGGCTCGTCGTGGGAAATACGTTAACAACAATTTTTCAGATGTGCTTGTCGATGCATCAGCTGATAAATTAAGACGTTTCTTAAGAGAAAAAGAAATCGATATAAAAGAATTAGTTATTATTCCAATTCCTTCAAATCGAAGACCAAATCTTGTTCCAGAGTTTGCACAACGACTTGCAAACAAATTACAATGTAAGTATATTAATATTCTTGCTAAAAAACCAAATGAACCAGAACAAAAATCGCTTCTAAATAGTCGTTTTCAAGAGCAAAGTATTCGTGACCATTTGTATATACAGAATGACGTAAATATTAATAATAAAAATATACTTTTAGTAGATGACTTTGTGGATTCAAGATGGACTTTTACAGTGGCGACGGACATACTAGGTGTAGAGTTTGAAAATATTACTATAACGCCGTTTGCCCTAGCGGATACTAGTGGCAATGATTAAAATGAGGTGTGCTTAATGAAGTTTACAAAAAACGAAGTTGCTACTTATTTATTTTGTGCGCAACTGACACAGACAAAGACAAATCCATTGACGATTCTGGAATGGAATGCAGTTGTAAAATCCTTAAGTGAGCAAAATATGGAACCGGACTCATTATTTAACATAACATCTAATGAATTAGTTAATGTTTTAACGAAAGCAACTGAAGCACAGAAAGCTAGGATTGTAAAAAAAATAGAAGGCCGGCAAAAGCTAGGGGTTTCAATGTTAGAGTTAAAGGAAATTAATCATCAAGGATATGGAATTATGTTTCGTTCACAGATGCCGCCTTGTTTAAAGAAGTTAACACAAAAATTTATCCCGCCTTTCTTCTATTATGCAGGTGATCCAGCAATACTTTCTCATCGCACATTAGGTGTTGTAGGAGCTAGAAATGCAAATTCTGATGAACTATCTCAGACAGCTGAAATTGCAAAAGAAGCAGTTTCGAATGGAGTAGTAATAATATCAGGTGGAGCAAGAGGTGTCGATACAACAGCAGTCGAAGCCTCTTTAGAAAAAGGCGGAAAAGCCATAGTTTTCCCCGCAGATGGGCTATCCAAATGGGTCAAAAAAAGTGCCATTAGAAACTTTATTTCTAATGGACAACTGCTTTTAATGTCTACTCAAAGGCTCGATGCTCCGTTTTCTGGTTCGTATGCAATGCAGCGGAATAAATTTATCCATGCACCATCAAATGCTGTACTCGTTGCTTCATCAAAAATATCGGGAAAGAAGTCAAGTGGTACCTGGGAAGGAGTATTAGAAAATATTAAGCATCAATGGTCACCCTTATATGTTTTAGGTAATAGTGAAGGGGTAGAAAAACTTAAAGCAGAAGGGAATGCAAAGCAATTCTCGTCATTTGAAGAATTATTTAAGCAGAGTGATTGTACTAGAAAAAAGCCTCAAACAGAGATTGATAAGAAAATAGTTTCAATAATTCAACTTGCTATTGAGAATTCCGTGGACAAAGAAACTTTGGAGAAAAAGTTTTTGGATTTATCATCTAAGTATTATAAAGATAACGAAAGTTCGATACGAGATAATGAACCTGAAACTCAAAAGCAATTGAGTATGGAAGAGTATTTGTGAACACAGATAAATTCTCTTATTGCATTAATATTATATGGATTAGAGATAAGGCAAGCTTTAAAACTAAATATACTATCATAAGACAGCTCGAGGAAAATGTTAATTTTTTGGGCTGTCTTTTATCATTTGGTACTAATTCTGTTTTTTCATAGAGTTAAAGTTTTGATCCAATGATAATAGGATCTTGGTGTGTTGAAAAAAGGGGTTGGCCACATAGTACTAATATTTAGGTATTGGGGGCAGGCTCGCTTTGTCAGTGTTAAACCAATAAAGTTATTGGTTTTAAGGAATGGACAGTTAAAGTAAAGATTAGCTGTATATCTATTAAGAGAGGAGATTGAAGAGAATGTTAAGACTCTTACAAACCAAGAATTAAACAAAAAAGCGAAAATAATTGTTAAAGAAAAATTTAAAACGTTTGGTTTTAAATTTATTGAGAAGGATAGAACTTTTAACGTATTAACAAAAGAAGGAAAATGCATTGAAGTCTTAGTCAAACTTTTATATATCATGGTAATCTTTTCAGGAGAGGCAGAACCTGAATTATTTCTGATTCCTGCTAATGCATCTTTAAAACCTAATTATTTATTGAGGGACCGACCCAATTATAAAGAGCCTGAATTTGGTATGAATGTTTCAAATAAAAATATGCCTTTATTAAATATTTATAAATTTGAAAGCGTCTTTAAAAGTTAGTTTATTCTTTAAATCTTTAAGTCAACAAGGTAAAATGGAAAAAAGTTGATATGGAAAAGATCCTATTTTTAATGTCAATTAATCTGCGAGATGTATCAATAGAAGTTATTTAGCTTATAGAGGGGAGAGAATATCTGTGCTTTATAATGTTACTTGGGCAACGTCAAAAACCAAAGAGATCTATAATGCCACTAGAGAATCGGAAGAATTAATGGCTTATCTTGAGACTAAAATAGTTTCTAGTAATTTAGTTGAGTTGATTGGAGAAAAGCCAGTCCCTGAAAAAGGTAGGGAGTATGGAGTAATGATATATTACTACCAGTCTATACCGAATAGAAGGTTATTATCTGCTGCTCCTCGTAAAGAAAATGATCATATTCATGTAGTATTGTTTGGGGGTATTTTGAATAGGAAGGAATTAGTAGAAAAAGGTTTTGAAATTGGTAATGGAACTGACCCTCAACCGGATATTAAAATGCGTTCAAAAGATGAGATTAACATATTAACTGAGTTACTAAAGAAAAACTTACGCAGAATTTGAGTAAAACTAACATCTGCCCATTTTTGTTTTGATAGGTATAATCAACTTAGGGATTTTTCAATTCTTAATAGGTGGTTTTGCCATCACAATTAAAATGTGGAGTTTTGGTTTACTTTAAGGTGTATTTTAATACATTTAATTAAACAGATAAATATGGTAGAGAGTTTCTAAAAGGAGGGTTAATATTGACAAAATTAGATCCGAAGAGTATTGGAGAAATTATGAAGGAGGGTGTCCATTTTTGGATTCCCGGATATCAACGCGGCTATCGTTGGACATCCTTGCAAATTACAGAGCTGCTCGAGGACATCTGGGAGTTTCATAGTATGGATCCGAAAAAAGATGATGTTTACTGGTTGCAACCAATCGTTGTTAAGAAGCAAGAAGAAGGGATAGAAGTGATTGATGGACAGCAGCGATTGACGACTGTATTATTGATTGTCAAATATATTCAGTCAATTATACCTTTTTATGAGGGTACAGGATATACATTACGTTATGAAACTCGGACTGGCAGTGAAACATTTATTACTGATATTAAAAATGGAGAAGATAGTCGCAATGATAATATTGACTTCTATCATATGTATAATGCTTATGAAACTATCAAAAATTGGTTCGAGCAGCAATCAGATAAAAATGTTCCTATTCATATCTGGCAACGTTTAACTGATCAAGTGAATGTACTTTGGTATGAACTAGATTATCAATATGATGGTATTGACTTATTTACACGGATTAATATTGGGAAAATTCCTTTAACAAATGCCGAGTTAATTAAAGCTTTATTTTTAAGTAAAAATAACCTGGGTCAAGATAAGGATCAACATGATTATTTAAAAATGAAGCAAATTGAATTAGCAACGCAATGGGATACAATGGAAACACGCTTGCAGGAACCTGACTTTTGGTATTTCATTCAGTCAGCAACAGATAAATATGAAAATCATATTGAGTGGCTATTTGAGTTAGTAACAGATAATTTTCCACAGCAGATAGATATACATACATCTTATCGAACATTCCATGCTTTTCACGAAGAAATTGAACGTCAAACGGACCAAGGAAAGCTTCGCCATCAAGTAGTCGAGGATCTGTGGATAGAAATTCAGAAACTATATAATCAGTTTAATGAATGGTTTGATAATCGAGAGCTTTATCATCTCATTGGGTACTTATTAGCTAGTGAACATCCACTCTCTGTGCAGACTATACTTAAAAATGCTAAATCAATGAAAAAAGATGAATTTACCGAGTCATTATATAGTAGCATTAGGGATCGTTTACAAGATTGGGACATTACGGAGCTTAACTATGACAATAATCGAAAACAAGTTAAGGATGTGCTGCTTTTGTTTAATATTTTGACGTTGCAGCATGATCGGCATTCGAAACAACGCTTTGATTTTGACCGCTATAAAAATGAGCGGTGGGATATTGAGCATATTCATGCTCTTCAAAGTCAGGTTCTAACCAAACAAGAAGAACAACTAGCGTTTGTTCAAGATGCGTTAGCCTATATAGAAGATTCAGATTTATGTACCGAACTAGAGGAAAAGAAACAAGAAATTTTAGTTGAAACAATGGAAACAGAGCAATTTGAAAAAATCCAACAGACGATTGTGGATTACTTTGGGCAAGGCTATTCCAATCATATTTCAAACTGTACCTTACTTGATTCCAAAACAAATCGTGCCTATAAAAATGCTATTTTTCCAAAGAAACGAGAGGAGATTATTTCTCGTGATCAAACAGGTGTCTATATTCCAATTGGTACAAAAAATGTCTTTTTAAAATATTACAGCAAGCAAACGAAACAAATTCATCACTGGAATCAGGAAGATCGTGAGGCATATATGCAAAATATTCTTGAAGTTCTGGGTCCTGTTATCACCAATCATTTAGTAAGGGAGGTGGGGTAAGTGTCGGAATCAAAAGTATTTACTTTTTGGGATCTTATGCAAAATTACCATATTACCATTCCGATTATTCAGCGAGATTATGCTCAAGGGAGAAAGGATAAAGATGTTCAGCATGTGCGACATGAATTTTTACGGGTGCTATTTAAGGCCCTAGAAACTTGTGAGCCGATTGAATTAGATTTTATATACGGCACGGTAAATGAAGCGAAGCATTTTGCCCCGCTTGATGGACAACAACGTTTGACGACATTATTCTTAATGCACTGGTATTTCGCTTTGAAGGAAGGTGAGCTTGAAAGATATAAAGAGGTATTTCAGCATTTTTCCTATGAAACACGCCCAAGCAGTAAACAGTTTTTAAAATGCTTGTTCAATTGACCGATTTGGATTTAAATATGGATTCCTTATCAGAGCAAATCTATAATGAGTCTGATTTTTTTTATAAATGGGCTTATGATCCAACTGTTGCTTCTATGCTGACAATGATTGATGCGATTCATAATTATTCGAAGGAATATAATTTATCTAATCAATTATTTGGCATTCTGAAGGTAAATGCACCTATTACTTTTCAGTTTATTGACCTAGACTCCTTTCAACTTGAGGATACACTCTATATTAAAATGAATGCTCGCGGCAAACCGTTGACACAATTTGAAAACTTCAAGGCACGCTTCCAGCAATATTTAGAGGGTGTGGATATGGTTGATGGTAAGGAAATTTTATTTAAGATAGATACGGTCTGGTCGGACTTTTTCTGGAAGCACCAAAAGAAGAATTATGACGAGTCATTTTTACAATTTTTCTATGCCCTGCTTTACAACCAGCTAGCACGCCATCCTCAAAACCGTAATGATCTATTTGCTGCCATTAATGGTGGAGAAGTGATTCGTTTTGATGACTTGACAATGCTGTCTATTGAAAATGAGCAATGGGTGAAGGATATAGAAGTAACACTAGATATCCTTTCCGAGCAAAAGCTAGACAACCAACAATCTGTTATTAATATAAAACGAGTAATTAATGAAGCAATGACTCATGGTATTAATTATGAGGATCGTGTTCAACTTTATGGTATAGTAGCATATGTTCGTCATTTTAATGATGATTTTGCAGTATTTAGCCGTTGGATGCGGTTTGTTCGTAATGTTATCGTCAATACAATTTACAACCGAGTCGAGGATTATATGCAATCCATTCAAGCTATTGATAGACTCGTTACTCATGCTGAAAACCTTAATGAGTATTTAGCAGATCCAAATGTCAAGCTGTCAGGCTTTTTTGGTTCCCAGCTTTCTCAGGAAAAATTAAAAGCTAATTTGTTCCTTGGCGATGAGGCGTGGGAAAACCATATTCATATAGCTGAGGACTATCGTTATTTTGAAGGAGAGATTGGCTTTTTACTAACCTTTATTGATGCTGATAGTTATAAAGAATGGACAGAAGGTGAGCATAAACAAAAACAATCTTCCTTTACTTCTTATTATGAAAAAGCTATTGAAATCTTCGGAGAAACGAAACTGAACGTATCGAATAATTTACTTTCAAGAGCAT
The DNA here is from genome assembly GCF_010994055.1 of Gracilibacillus thailandensis. NCBI lineage: Bacteria > Bacillati > Bacillota > Bacilli > Caryophanales > Bacillaceae > Gracilibacillus > Gracilibacillus thailandensis. The sequence continues at coordinate 60,594 of NZ_WJID01000031.1, forward strand.
TACTTACAACTGGTGATTATTTAATAAAAACTGGGCAAAATTATAGTTTTCTCATTGAAGGGTTTGATCGTGATATTAGCTGGAAACGTTACTTGCGACATGATCATGTAAGGTATCTGAAGCAACTTCTAGATAAGGTAACTCCAGATACAGTAGAGAAAGGTTTACAACAAATTATTGATGAAAGTAAAGTAACGGATTGGCGCAAATACTTTATTAAGTATCCGCTTATTCTAGCGAAAAAGTGTGGAAACAAGCGTCTTATTCGTTTTCATGATGAGAACAATATTTTACTACTTGATACTACTATGACTAGCGGTTATTGTCAGGAATACTATAGCTACGCTATTTATGCCGCTCTGCAGCAAAAAGGAATTACCTGCACTTATAGGGAATCCGTAGGTGCCTATAACGAAAAATACGTGGAGCTTGATCAAGGTGGATATACCCTTGACTTTGATGATGAAAAATTCATAGTTTACGATGCTAATGAAAACATAATTGACAAAATAGAGGACTTTAACGAAGCATTGGACAAGATGTGTGAGTTAGCAGGAATTGATGTAAAATAAATTAATTACAAAGTAGAGTAATTTACATCACTATTGGCCACTGATAGGTAACTAAAAGGCAGTAATTACTATATTTTAGATTCCTATTTATTTAACATGATTTTCAAAAAACAATAATAAATGTTAACATTATGCTAAGGAAATCCCATGAAAATCATAAAATTCTGTTAATGATGTTACAGTAAAAATTTCACAAAACCTTTATATAACGCACTTTCTGCACGTATCGTCACAGATATTTCAATATCTCTTCTAAAGGTTAAGAAAGTGATTTTTTTTAAAATAATATTGATTGACTTATAATTTCTTGTAGGAATGAGGTTGTTAATCATAAACTTTTTATATAGATTATTTCTTACCTTCAACTCTACATCACTAATAATTGTATTATTTCTGGTGAAAGAACAAGTAACAATACAATGGCATAATAAACTATCCTATGTGCCGGATTTTGTTTCGTATACTCTGTATTTTTGTTTGCCAATAATCTTTACTTTTATAAGTCTCCTGTTAGCGAAGTCATTAGCTAATGATAGTCTAGAGAAAACCGAAAAAAATATAAAAATAGAAAATGGACGAGAAAAAACTATCAAAATATCGAAAATAATTGAAGTGGAACAAGCAAATAATGCTTTTTTACCAAGTTACCTTGGTTATTTCTTTGTTGCGCTTAGTGTACCTTACTTTGAAACCTTGATTTTTGTCTTCTTGGTATTGTTTTTATTCACATTTTTCTCTCAAACCCTATACTTTAATCCATTATTTTTGTTGTTTGGGTATCATTTTTATTATTTGACAACGATTAATAAAACTAGAATATTTCTGATAACTCGAAAATCTCTTAAAAATCCTGATGATATTAACTTGCCAAAATTGAGGAGAATTAACGATTTTACTTTTATTGATTTAGGGAGATGAAACATATGAATCATTTAGTGGCTAGTACCAAAGGAAGAGAAGGAAAAATTTATAAAGTTCTTTCTGGCAAGGTTTTTGATCTTCCAACGGACTTGGATAACCCGAAAATATATAACTCTGACTATAAATTAGAAGATGATGAATGGTTTCATATACCAAATTTTTCAAACGAAGACTACTGTCTAGACTTTCTTAAACGACAATTTATCTCTACAGACTATGATCAGATAGGGACTATTGATATCAATAATTTACTTTTTTTATGCTCATACCAAACAGGTATATATTATTTTCAAAAAATTACACCATCTTTAATTGTTAATAAAAAGTGGTTTAAAATTGGGGAACCAGTAATCGAGAATCAATCGCCTATAATAGTTATTAATGAAATTCCCGATGCTGTTTATGTAAAATCAGAGGATACGCTTTATTTTAAGGATATTTCATCGCTTACTTCAATTTTTAAGGGCATTATAGAACTTTACAAGGAAGCCACACAACTAGAAACAGAGGAATTTTTAAGGAGTGAATTCATTAAACTTGGAGAAGGCTATGATGCATTAAAAGTAAAAACAGCAAATAGAAAAAGAATAGCATTAGCTATGGAAACAATTAAGGGATTTTCAACAAGGGAGAAGAGTACAATCTATTCATACATAAAAGACTATTGTAGTGAAAAGCTTTCCTTCGATGAAGAAGAATCAAAATTTAAAATAAATAACGAAGACGAACTAAAACATTTACTGTGGGGGATTGAGCAACGCTACTATACTACACCGGTTGGGAATGAAAAGATGGTAGCAAATTCAGTATCTAAGGTGTGAGAAGTGTAACAATTAACTTTCTCGATGGGGGTAGTATAAAGAAATTTTTAAAAATATATGTAGGTTGAACCACAAATTATTTAAGATAGCCTTAATAAAAGGTAAAACTATAAGAGCTGTGTACTATACACCTGAACCAGTAGTGTCATACATTGTAAAAAGTGTAGACCATGTTCTAAGTGAACATTTTAAGCTAGAAGAAGGTTTAGCCATTGTAATTCAAGAAAAAATAGAGGAAGTAGTTAGAAAATCTGGAGGATGGCAAAGTATTTTTAACTAATCTTATAAAAAGAGTATCACTAAGTAGCGGGTGGTCCTCATTTTTATTACTATATGCATATTAGTCAGTCAGATAAACGAAATAATGTAGAGAAGGTTTTTTTGAAGATCATAGATTACCATATTTCACACAAATGCTTACCATTGATAAACCGTATATCATAATTGATGTTAACAAACGAGTTATGGCGAGATTGGAGAAGGGTATTAAAAAGTTTGAAGGTTATGAAATAACTCCTGATATTATAAGTCAGTGTTTTTTACTGGACTAGAAACGTGGTTTTATACATTACTTTACGAAATAAAATTATTTACCGATTTAATATTTGAAGATAAAACAGATGATGTGATAAAAGAAATTTTAATGCTATTACAAATAGATAGGTTATTTTTGAGTTAGTAAGAGTGCATTCTACACAAGAAACTATTAAAATAATTTGGTTACTATTCTTTTTGATACTTATATGAGGAGAGGGATTTGAAATCGCAAATAGAATTACTGATATAACAAAACGAGATATTCTTGAATTATTTCGAGATGGTATGGAAGTTGAAGAATTATTTGATGTAAAGTTAGTCACTTATTTTTACTATGGCCGATTAGAAGAACTTGAATTTTTGAGTAGGTTGTACGATTTGAATGCGATGGAAAGTTATGATTCTAGGTATGCGACTGCAGAGGGCGATATTTTTCAACATACTATAAATAATGATGATTACCCTCATTGTTGGGTGTTTGAAGATGAGCGATTTCAGCTTAAAAATGGATCAGATGAAACATATTTGAAGTTTTTATGTGAGGTATTTCATCCTGAAGTTAGGATAGAAAGAGGATATTGGAAAGAATTTCTTGCTGAGATAAACAGTTTGCTACAACACGATGGGTACGAAATTTATCCAGCAGAAAAAATATCTAATCGTGATTTATATAAATGGAGAATCTATCAGGAAAATGAAGTATTTATTCCATTTTCGCAGAGAAATAAAAAGGCGATAAAGCAGAAACAAATAGTTTTGAAGATTAAACGAGTTACAAGAAACAGAATTTATGAGTTATTCGAAAGGTATGATTATAGACTTGAGCAGATGGACGAAACGGGTTTGACATATTTAGTTTTGGTTTCCGATCAAGTACTTTATGATATTGAAAAGTTTTACCCTCCCAAGACCTACATAGACAATCAATTTGTGGAAACGAATAGCCTAGAAGATTTCATTTTGTACACATCACCATATTATTTACTAGATGCAGTTGAGTTCTTTGATCAATATTGTGATAGTAATTTTACAGATGAAATAAATACGATATTCAACTTGAATGATGTTCCAATGAAATTAAGTTGTGGAAAAGTCGAGTATCTCGTTGATAGTCATATCGTGAATAGTTCATTTGCTTCGATTCAAGAGGTTGGGATTCAAGAATTAATCCAAGAAGCTCAGAGTTATTATGAAAAGGAAAATCTAAAAATTGCAGTTGAAAAAGTCTGGGATGCATTTGAAAGACTAAAAACATATTACTCTTTTCAGGCACTAGACAAGAAAAAATCAACCAATAAAATTATTGAAGATATGAGTGGTAATAAAAGGGCGTTTAAAGATTTGTTTGAAAAAGAGTTTAGAGAACTAACAGCAATTGGAAATAATTTTAGAATTCGTCATCATGAAACTCTAAAAATTGATATCGAGGATTACAGACATTACGACTATCTATACAAACGCTGTTTGACTTTAATTGCTATTGCAGTTAAATATTTGGAAAACAGAATAATTTCATGACTAATGACAAATAGATTATCCAGTCAAAATAATCATTTCACGCATGGAATTTACAAACCCTTAATACATATCAACGTTTTGATTTTAATTTCGACCCCGACCACCGGTATTTTAATTTTATCAGTAATTTAAGTGAATATTTCCTACAAAGAAATGTTATAAATAATATCATGAATGAAGAAGAAAATAGTTTCTTAAACTTCCTGATTTATCTTGTGATTTATAGCTAACATACCTAACAAACCAATATACTTTAATTTCACTTTATTATAGTATTGGTAACTGTCAGCAGTGCTTAATTTTCTTAGTTCGATAAATTTGTTTACAGTAATACCTGTTAATGCATTTTCATTGAGATTAAAAATTAACTTGCTACCTTGTTCTGTACGTAGGTTTAGTACCTTTTTCGTTTGCATTTGTTTCACTTTAAATTCCACCTTTATTGTTTTAGGTTTATTCGACTCTCAAATTGTTCAAATGAATATTCGGTAAGAATTTGATGATTATGAAGCATTCTTTTATAAGCGTGCGGATAAAGTTAGTGAGGAACTACAGAATAAAATGACTGATTAAAATTGATGTGTAATTCTTTCAAGATAAAATAGCCATTTAAAATTAGTAATTATCCCTAATATAGAATAAATGTTCGCAGGTGTTATGCTATCCTAAAATAGGATAACGTTCTTTTAGGATAAGGTCGGCTAACTCCCTTTGATCAACAGAAAATAGACCTCCCTATTTGCCCAACAAGTAACTAGGAGAGGTCTATCACACTTGATAGCCGACCCTTCTGGGGGAACCGCTTATCCATAACCCGTAGTGTCCGCTACGGGTTATATTATATTCATTTCTTACTGTAAGTATAACATAAGGGTTAGAACTGTCACAATCGTTCCAAGCGTAATAAGTATAAGTAGAAAAAGGAGTAGAGCTTATGCCATTTCCATTCTGTCAAACCACTCAATTAGACATCCTATTAGAAAATGATGTAGCACTAGCCTTTTTCGACAAATACCCAGTCCAAAAAGGACATCTACTCATCATTCCAAAAAAACATAAAGCCACTTATTTTGATGCAACACCAGAGGAAATCATCGTGATTCACCAATTGATCGAACAAGGAAAAGCTTTGATTGATGAGCAATACCAACCGGATGGCTATAATATCGGTGTCAACATCGGAGAGTATGGGTGGTCAGACGATTGATCATCTTCATTTTCATTTAATTCCACGAAATAAAGGGGATATCGATGATCCTCGCGGTGGTATTCGAAAAGCGGTTCCTAATATCGTTCCATATCCACCCGAGTAATCTTCAATCTGTTTTTAGAAAGAGGGGGAAAGGTTATGCCTGTCTATCACAAGTTAGTACGAGATCATATTCCAGCGATTTTAGAGAAAAAAGGCTTATCTTATCAAACAAAAATATTACATAATAGCGACTATAAAGATGCTTTACATGCCAAGTTACAAGAGGAAATCAAGGAATATCTAGAAGCAGATAAGGATCATGAGAGCTTAGAAGAGTTAGCAGATATTTTAGAGGTGATGCATGCTTTGGCAAAAACACATGGAGCTGACATTGCAAAAGTAGAAGAAATTCGCAAAAAGAAAGCAGAAGATCGTGGCAAGTTTGAAGACAAAGTTTTATTGGTAGAGGTGGGAGATGAGTAGCATCAAGCTTATTACCCAACAAGTAAAAGAGGAAGTGATTGCTGGAATTAGCAACTCTTCCACGATATACATACTTATATCTTTTGCAATAAAGGTAGGTGCTTCTTTAATTAATCCTTATCTGCTGGGTGCTGTCAAGCGTGGGGCAGGCATATAGGCATTTAAGATAAAAACAACTATTATTATCTCATTGCATCATTCAATCGGTTGTTACGGAAAGCATTATAACACTTAGCAACACAATAATTGTAAGTAAAAACATTGTAAGGAGACTACAGTATGGATATTAAGTATATCTTAAACTCTCTCTCAAATGAAAGACCGCTATTTCACTCTGAAGCTGATTTTCAGCATGCTTTGGCATGGAAAATACAACAGTGCTATCCACAAAGCGAAATTCGCCTAGAAACAAAACTTTATGGACGTAGTACTAGAATTTATCTGGATTTGTTAATTATTCATCAAGGCAAGAAATATGCCATTGAATTAAAGTACAAGACTCGCTCATTAGATATTGAAATACGAAGTGAGAAGTTTCATTTAAATCATCAAGGGGCACAAGATATAGGAAGATATGATGTGGTAAAAGATGTAGAAAGACTTGAAAAAATGGTTGAGGAAAAATTGGTTGATGAGGGCTTTTTAATTTTTCTGACGAATGATCATAGTTATTATATAGAGCCTCACAGTGAAATACAAACGATTGATAAAGAATTTCGTCTCCACGAAGGACAAAAATTAATGGGGACTTTAAACTGGAGTGACAATGCTGGTGAAGGCACGAAAAGAGGAAGAGAGCAGAAAATAAAATTAAATGGGAAATATAATGTCAAGTGGAATGATTTCAGTGAAGTGAGCAATAACCATACCGGTCAATTCCGCTTTTTACTTTTAAGCATTAAATCTCAACAAAGTGAAAAAAACTTTATCCCAAAGACATTTATAGAACAGAGAAAAGATAGTGAAGAAAACGTAGACAAAAGGCAATTGAATACTCCTAAATGGTTTCGATCATTTGTTGAGAAAAAGCAATTACCTCAGTCTCAACGAGATCTTACAGAAAAACTAAAGCATCATTTAGAATCTACCGGCTATAGCGTAAAAACAAACTACCCCATTAGAAATGAAAAGATTGATATTGTAGCAAAACGTAATAGTGAGGTATTGCTGATTGAATTGCGTTTTAAGACTTCGCTAGTACAAACTGTCTATCAGAATAAGCACATACATCTGAAAAAACAAGGGGCACATGATGTTGCAAGATATGATTTTATCAAAGATATGCAGAAATTAGAAAAAGTAACTTCCGGGCTTTCCGAACATAAAGGTTACGCTATTTTGATCACAAATGACCAAGTATACTGGAACCCAGGCAAGAAAATGAATCCTGTAGATAAAGCCTTTCACATCCATAATGGTGCTGAAATAACTGGGGTACTCTCTTGGGGTGAAGAAGCTTCGAAAGGTACAAGGAAAAATAGAGAAGCGGATTTATTCTTGAAAAAAAGCTATCGACCGAGTTGGCGCCCTTATTTATCTTTAGACGTAGAAAAGAATGGAGAATTTCAGGTGTTGCTAGTTGAATTTTAGTCATATTCCTTAATAGTATGTTACAGGCCGGAGTTGAAATTTGGACCGTTTAAAACAGGTGAAGAATATTATTGTAATAATTTAAGACAATAAATTTTTTGGAGGTACCCTATGACTGATCTTGTAAATACTCAAAAAGAAAAATATAAAGCTTGGGTTACAGAAAATCTAGGTGAAAAAACAGGTATGTGGTACACGCCATATCTTGAAAAACTAGGACACCTTTTAGAAAAGTATGGATTAGCTAGCGGCTATAAGGAAAATTTCTTTGATTATCAATCCTATTCAGAATTTAAAAATATCTATCAACAAATGACGGAACAAAGTGATACAGATATTGAAAGGTTAGTAGATGGTAAAAGTACACCTCGCTACCCAGAAAAGTTTGGTAAGACAAGAATTCAATTTAGAAAAAAATATGCGGAAGATCAATATAATCGCGGCGTAAGAAGTAAGCCTGATAATTTAGGTGGGATACCTGACTGGGGCGTTTTAATGAGATCCTATTTAATATTTTTATATTATGATGAAAATCCTACTTTAACTTTTCCTAAAAAAGAGAAGAAAATCGCGAATCAGGAAGATGAAATTGATAACAGCGTTAATTATTGGGTTATTTCACCAGGTGAAAATTCGAGATTATGGGATCAGTTTCACGCAGAAAATGTGATTGCACTTGGGTGGGACTATTTAGGGGACCTAATAAACTATGATTCTAAGGAAGCTGTTGAACGAACAATAGCTGAACAAAGAGCGGATGGTGTTCGACCTGTTAATGATACTAAGGCTGTATGGGATTTCTATCGTGAAATTCAAACAGGTGACGTAGTTTATGTAAAAGAAGGAATGAAAAGAATCCTGGCACGAGGAGTGGTTACGGGAGATTACTACTATGATGATGAAGCAACTGAATATAAACATAGAAGAAAAGTAGAATGGGTTCAAGTTGGAAAGTGGGAACTACATCAGTCTTTTGCTCAAAAAACATTAACATGTCTAAATGCTTATCCGAATTTTATTCAAGAAATTGATCAAGTAATGAATGAAGATGTTATTGATCCGAAAATTGCTGAAGTAAATGAATTTCGAAATTGGTTATCCAATCAAGTTACAGATACAGGAGCTGGATTGAATGATAAAACAGTTACCCAAAAAGTAAGTGCGTTAAAGGATATAGAGCAATATTTTGATGCTTCAATTTTTGGTGAAACTGATATTGAGCAACTAAAACGGTTGAAAGATGCTGTTGTATCAGATGAAGCCTATAAAAAGTATAAAGGGGTATCAGGAAGCTCGATTGACTACTATATTCGTTTTATTGAGTCTAAGCCTACTGTTCAAGAAAATGAATCTTATACAATAGATGAATTTCTTTCGGATGTTTTTATCGAGGAGAAAGAGCTTAGACGTCTAATTTCTTTACTTGAAAATAAGAAGAATCTTATTTTGAAAGGTGCACCAGGAGTAGGTAAAACGTATATCGCCAAACGTTTAGCGAATGTAATGATGGAAGAAAAAGATGAAACACGGATCCATATGGTTCAGTTCCACCAAAGCTATAGTTATGAGGACTTTATCGAAGGGTTCCGTCCAAAAGCTGAAGGAGAAGGGTTTGAACTGAAACAAGGGCCGTTTGTAAAGTTTGCTAGAAAAGCAGCACGAGATCCAGAACGAGACTATTTCTTTATTATTGATGAAATTAATCGGGGGAACATGAGTAAAATATTTGGAGAATTAATGATGCTGATCGAAGCTGATAAGCGAGGCGAGAAAATCAATCTCCTATATTCTAATGATATGTTTTCGGTGCCATCGAATTTATACATCATTGGGATGATGAATACAGCCGATAGAAGTTTAGCTTTATTAGACTATGCACTGAGAAGAAGATTTTCGTTTTTTGAAGTTAAACCAGCATTCCACAATCTGACATTTAACTCGTATGTAAATGAATTAAACAATCCAGAAGTGTTAAATCGTATCATTGCTGAAATTAAAAGCTTAAATAATCAAATTGTGGAAGAGCTAGGGACAGGCTTTGTAATTGGGCATAGCTATTTTGTAGGTGATGCTTATAAAGTTAATACGGCAACTCGTGTTGAAGAAGTAATCGAATATGAAATTATTCCACAGCTATTCGAGTATTGGTTTGATGATGAACAGAAAGCAAACGATTGGGCTGAACGACTAAGAGGTTGTTACGATGGAGCGAAATAATAATATTCCAATTCGTAATATATACTATATGCTATCTTATGCATATCAAACGATAAATCTTGCCGAGTATAAACGACTCGGAACAGAAAAATTTGAGAACGTCAAAGAGCTTTATGCAGAAATTTTATCTATAGGTATACCAGTGTTGATTCGCGGTGGATTAAGTAAAGATTATATAAGTGTTGAAGAGACTTCCAATGTGATTAAAGGAAAAATTGATATCAATTCTACGATAAAGAAAAACGCATTGGTAAATAAAAAAATTGCAGTCGTTTATGATGAATTTTCTGAAAATATCTTATTGAATCAAATTATTAAAGCGACACTCGTTTACCTATCGCGTTCAACTAAAATAGATCAAAAAATGCGTAGATTATTTTATGGTATGCTGCCTTATTTTACTAAAGTGTCAGATGTAGAGCTAGATTTGAAGCTATGGAAAAACGTAAGATATAACCGCCAAAATATTCGTTATCAATTTATTGTAGACGTGTGTAGATATCTTTATGAGCAGTTGTTATTTGATGAAAACACTACGTCACAAATGATGAAAGAGGCTCAAGATGAACAAAGATTATCGTCTCTATATGAAAAGTTCATCTATGCCTTTTTTAAACGTGAAACGAAATATAAGGTATCCCATCCTCAAATTAAGTGGATGGTTGATGATGAATTCACAGAGGCATTACCGTTGATGCAAACAGATCTTGTGCTTCAAAAAGATAAAAAAACATTGATTGTGGATGCGAAATTTTATTCTGAGAATATGATAGCAAGGTTTGAAGGCGGAGCTGCAAAACAAAAATCCAGTAACCTATATCAAATATTTACATATATAAACAATTGGAAAAAAGAACCGGATGAAACGGTTGCAGGTATGTTACTTTATGCCAAAACAACGGCATTAAATCAACCTAACCATACTTATCATATTAAAGGGAATCAAGTTATAGTGGTGTCTCTTGATTTGCAACAAGATTTTAGCGGTATAAAGAAAGATTTATTAGCTTATACCAATCAATTTTTTGCGTAGAATTATAAATTGAGTTTAACTATACAAAAAATCACTTAAATGGAATCGTTTATAATTTAGTAGCTTAGGAATTTGTTTTGATAGTTTTAAAGCTTTCCTTTATAAGCGAGCGGTGAAAGTTAGTGAGGAACTACATAATAAACTGATTTATTAAAAAAATGCAGTGTAAATGTATATCTTTCATGATAAAAGAGATATTTAAAACGACTTTCGACATGATGGAGATAAGTTGTGTTTTTCTAAGGACCGGGATTTCTTCTTGCTTCGCAGACTAGTAGAAGAAATAATCCGGTCATTTTTTGGTTTGTTTCGGTCAGTTTCAGGAAGAACTCGGTCACTTTACTAGCTGATTCGGTCACTCTGGGGCTTACTTCGGTCAGTCTCAGCCATAGGCATCTGATGAGACGAGTCAAAAGAGCATCAGTCAAAAATAAATACTCGGAAGTGCATTTCTTATCAAGTAGAAAAGCATATAATTTTTACAGCGAAGTAAGTACTGCTATATGCAAAAATATATCCAGGGCAATATGTCTAAATAGGTTTAAACATATTGTCTTCCTCTATAGACATAACCTCTCTTGCTGCTTCTATAAAAGATAAAATTATCGGTGAAAGCCACTTGTCATTATGCACAGTGTATAAACCTCCAATTCTGAGGTTCTCCAAGGAAGTTTACCACGTTCCACTTCGACTTCAGTTTATCTTAGGAAGTAAGGCAAAACCAATTCCTGAAAGGGCACACTGCTTAATGGCTTCGGCAGCGGAACTCATTTCCTGTTTAAGGATTTTTTAAGTTGGTAAAAAAACTGGCTCTATTTTTGTATAATTATGACTTTTAAAAGCAAAAATATCAAAGAGCACTACTAAAATTCGTTAAAATGGAGAGGTGATTTAAAGTGGAAAATGTAGAAAGCGAGTACAAGCACAATAATATTAAACTGACATCAGCAGAAATAACTAACCTATGGACTGCATACCTAAATGATAGTGCAGCGTTATGCCAGCTGAAGTATTTTGAAGAAAAATGCGAAGATGAAGATATAAAAGATGTAATTGATTATGCAATAACCATATCTGAAATACATATTAGAAAATTAACTGAATTATTTAATCTGGAAAAATATCCAATTCCTTATGGTTTTAAATACGAAGAAGATGTTAATATAAATGCTCCAAAGTTATATTCAGATACGTATGTTCTAAACTATCTTGAACAGATGGGGAAGATAGGATTGAATTCATACAGTATGAGTTTATCCTTTTCAACGAGAGAAGATGTTTACAGCTATTTTAGTCAGTGTCTTGCAGAAGCAGACAGATTATTAAATAAAACAAATAATGTTTTGTTATCAAAAGGACTATATATTAGACCTCCTTATCTTCCAATACCAGATACTATTGTCTTTGTTAAAAAGCAAAGCTTCCTCACTGGTTATTTTGGTGAAAGGAGACCGTTAACTGGTACCGAAATAACAAATCTTTATGCTAATTTCCAAAGGAATGCTTTAGGGGCGGCTACTATGACGGGATTTAGTCAAGTTGCGAAAAATAAAGAGGTTAGACAATTTTTAGTAAGAGGAAAGGGAATTGCTAAAAAACATTGTGAAATTTTTAATTCGATATTAAGTGAGAATGATCTTAATTCACCTATGTCATGGGATACAGAAGTAAGTGACTCAACTGCTTACACCTTTTCAGATAAGCTAATGATGTTTTATGTCACCACTTTAATTGCTCTTAGTGTAGGTTACTACGGAGGTAGTATGTCAATGAGTCCTAGAAGGGATATTGGTGTGGCTTATGATAGGATACTGCATGAAATACTGTTATATGCAGAAGATGGAGCAAATATCATGATTAAGCACGGTTGGTTGGAAGAACCTCCAAGAGCTTTAGACCGTGATGAACTGGCAAAGAAGAAATAATTTAGGCTTTTTCGATATTTATACCACGTTGCTTGGTTCACTGAAGCACGACTTAAGTGCCCGAGTTCCGAGAGAGAAGCAGGAAAGGTAATGAGTATCAATTCCTTAATATCTCAAATTCATAGGAAGAGATTTAGAACTAATTTATTTTCTGCAGAGCTTTTTCTTACATATATCAAGAAGAAGCAATTTTTCTAAATGGACAGTTTCTTTGTATAATCAGTATAAAATACACAAGAAAGAGAATACATGTTGTGTTACTTATGTTATACCAAAAAATGGATAATTGTGACTGCTAAACTAGAGTAGACAGTTTTTGCTAGAT
>NZ_WJID01000032.1:0-54151 GCF_010994055.1 Gracilibacillus thailandensis
AAAGAATCTGGAGAAGGCATCGGAGAGGTTTTTTAGGGATGATTGGAGCGCAATGCTGTCCACTTCTTTTAACCAGCCTAATGCTTGTTTCAACTGTGGTAGTTGTGCAGAACAAGCGTTATACGTCAGTCCTTTCCCTGTTTCTTGGTATGTATCGTTCCATTTTGCTAAAAAATGATTGAAGACAAAACGAGAACAGCCGATGGTTTTCGCAATTTGTCTTTCCTGTTCTGTTGTTGGATAGATACGGAATTTGTAGGCTTTTTGGACGAGCATTGCTTTCACCTCTTTCTGCATCACGATACATCTATGATACCATATTTTGCTTGGTGGACAGGTCATTTCAGGAAAAAAAGAAAGCATGCAAGCACTTGAATCGTCGAACAATCGAGATGGCAAGGGAGCCAGCTCTTGTCCGAAGGCAATTCATCTCCCACCTACTCCTTTTCAATCCTTGAGGTGGGAGTCTTCTCGCCTATTGCTGATAAAAAAATCCGTAGAGAATTAGCTTCTCTACGGATTTGACTTCATAAATTTGCTGAATTTGTTTTCTAACCGTTCTTGAAAAACCGATATTAGGATACAAACCGGCCAATAAATGAGTGCGACCAACACATACATGGTCAGTGAATCGAAGGAACGACCACCGGCAATTTGCGCCTTTTGGAAAAGCTCGGGCACGGTGATAACTGCCGCTAAAGATGTTGCCTTAACTAAATCTAAAAAGACATTTGTTAATGGTGGTAACGCAATTCGTGTGCTTTGAGGCAAGATAATTTTCATTAGTGATTGCCAATAGCCAAAACCTAATGCCTTAGCAGATTCCCATTGTCCTTTGGGCACACTATTAATAGAAGACCTAATAACTTCTGCAATGTAGGCGGCACTGTTCAGACCAAAACCTAAAATTGCTGCCATGATTGCGGGCATTTTTATGTTTATCATTGGTAAACCATAATATAAAATAAATAAAAAAACTAAAATTGGTGTCCCCCGCATGAACGATATATACACTCTGGCGGGAAAACGTAAAAGTACCAAATCTGAGCTTCGTCCCAAAGATACAAATAATCCTAACACAAGCCCTAATCCCATACTCGCAAACGATACAATCAATGTCATCGGTAAACCACTTAAAATCAGTGGTAAATTCTCTATCGCTAATTTCACATCAAAAAAATCACTCATGATATCACACCTTATAGATCAAGACCCTCTATTTCTTCAATCTCGCCCTCTGGTTTTTGTGAAGCATCTTCTTGATAAAACTCTATCGCCAATTCACTTAACGTTCCGTCTTCTCTCATTTCTACTAATGTTTCATTAATTTTTTGCTGCAATGTTTCTGCTTCTAAATCCATTACTACAGCTTGCTCTGTTGGATGGAACTTTAAATCCGGATGTAAGTGAATATCAAATTCAGGAAAGCCACCTACACCAAATTTAGATAAATAATAATCATTGACTATCACGTCTGTATTGCCATTATTCACATCGCGTAAATACGCTTCATTTGGTGCATTTCCATAAGTAACCACTTCTGCTCCAAAATGTTCAGCGATCTGACTGTAAATCGTTGTCGCTCCACCACCTGCACGTTTACCTTCTAAGTCTTCCAAGCTCTCTATTCCTGAATTATCTTCTTCTCGTACTACCATAGTCGAATAAGAATATTTATATGGTTCTGAAAAAGCAAACTGTTTTTTTCGATTATCTGTTGCTTCAATATCATTAACAGCTACATCAATTCTACCACTTTCTACCGCTGGTAACATGCTGTCAATTCCCATAATTTCAAAGCTAACCTCCAAGTCAAGACGTTCTGCTATTTCTCTCATAACCTCGACATCATAACCTGTCAAGTTATCATTTTCGTCATAGGTAGAAGCAGCAATTAAAGTACCTGATGTGCCTGCTACAATCTCACCTTTCTCTTGAATCGCTTCCCATTTTTCGGATTTACGTTCATCCGAAGTTGTCTGATGCTCATCACCTTCTCCACACGCTACAAACAAACTAGTTAAAACGAGTAAACTGAATAACAGTAATAAATTCCTCATCGTGAAACACAACCCCTTTTTTGTTGTTATATTATTTTTCACTATTAAAAGATAACAGTTTATTTTTATTATTTCAATATTTTTGCTATCTGTTTCATATATTTTTATCATTCTGTTATATTCCATTTTTTTCATGGACTATCATCTGTGAAACAAATAGGACTGTCTCACTGTCAATTAACGTGAAACAGTCCCATTTTTCAACAATGGATATTTAATTTTGATTTATCTGTTCCTTGCCCTCTTTTCAATTTGGGCGTTGATTTCGCCTCCAACGATGATAATCATTCCTGAGAGGTAGAACCAGATCATCAGAATAATAACTCCCCCAAGGCTACCATATGTAGCTGAATAGTTGCCCATCGATGTTACGTAATAAGAAAATGCAAGCGATGTCAGTTGCCAACAAATAGTAGCAAATATGGCACCGATGTAGACATGTTTAAAATAGACACGCTTACTAGGCGCCATTCGATATAACATCGTTAAAACTATAAAGAAGATAATGGAGGAAATGATCCATCTTAAGGTGTTCCACATATCCAGGAAACCTTCGGATAATCCGAAAAATGAAAAGAGATACACTCCGATCATTTTTCCGAAAATCGGTAATAAAAAGGCGACAACTATGACAAGTAACATCGCAATTGTTAAGATAATCGATATCCCTCTCATTACTATAAAAGAACGTTCTTCCTCAATATTATAAGCCTTATTAAACGAGCGCACTAATGCGTTAATCCCATTTGAAGCAGACCAAAGCGTACCAATTATCCCAATTGATAATAAGCCACCATTACGGTTGTTCATGATTTGTCCGAGATTATCATTTAACATGGTTACAATTTCCTCTGGTGCATACGTGGCAACAAAATTCATGACATTAATTTCATCAAATGGTAAGTAACCAACTAATGTTATCAAGAAAATCATAAAAGGAAATAACGATAACAGAAAAAAATAAGACAATTGCGCCGCTAAGCCCGGTACATCGTCTCTCGTTATTCGCTCTATCAATTGCTTGATAAAACGAACTAAACGATTATTTACAAATGGATTCTTAACCATTGTCATCTCGTTTGTCTATTTTTTCTGTCAATTCTTGTAATTGATGGAGCATATTTAATGAAGAGGTTAGTCCTGTAGCAAACTGTTCGGACCATTTGGCATAATTTGAGTTTAATTGATGGATGGCATCCGCTGGATTTTTAGCATAATAAGTTGCCTTGTTGCCACAAACCTGTAGTTTCCTTGTCACATATGATCGTGTTTCGCGATCACTTAATGTAATAAGTCCTCCAACAATTGCTCCTGCAAGTATACCTTTAAGTAATCTTTCTTTTCCCATGACCTCTCAACCCTTCTGATCTTAGTTTTTCATCGCTCACTACTATGGAAGCCTCACTTGATGTCTAAATTATGTTTATTAGAAATGTAGGCAAATAATTGCTCACAGCCTTCTTTCACTAACTCATACGTGTAATCAAAGTTCTTTGTAAAATATGGATCAGGTACATTTTGTTCTTTGGGCTGATCGACAAAGCCCATCAATTTTTTCACAGTCACACCAGATGCTTGATACGAAAATTGTGATAAATCATCCATGTTTTGCTGATCCATTGCAATGACATAATCAAAGTCTTCTATATCATTTGCTTGCATTTGTCTCGCTTTTTGTCCATGATACGAAATATTTAATTCATCTAGTTTTGCTCTTGTTCCTTGATGTGGAGGATTACCTATATGCCAATCACCTAACCCTGCTGAATCAATTACAAACTGATCCTCTACTCCCTTTTCCTTGACGATATGACGAAATACCGCTTCGGCCATCGGAGATCTACAAATATTTCCTAAACAAATAAACAATACTTTAATCATATAATACCACCTCAACTATATCTTAATCCTGTTTTCTTCAAGAAATCCTATGAAAATGCTAATAATTTCTCTTCAATTAAATCCGCCTCAAGCGGTTTACTATAAAAATACCCTTGATAATAATCACATTTCTGATTTCTAATAAATGAAAGGATTTGTTCGCCTTCCACACCTTCTGCTACTACTTTCAAACCAAACGTATGCCCCAATTGAATCATTGCTTTTATAATTTCCGCACTTCCGGATTCTTCAAACAATTCCTTTATAAAAGATTGATCTATTTTCAAGTAATTAATCGGAAACTTTTGCAAATATCCCATCGAAGAGTACCCTGTCCCAAAGTCATCGATCGATAAGGAGACACCCATAGAACGTAGCTCATTCATCATTTCAATACATTCTTCAGTATTTTGCATCACACTGTTTTCCGTAATCTCTATTTCTAAATAATTTGGATCCATGCCGGTTTCCTTAATAATTTGTTTGACTCTCGACAGAAAATCTGGGTGCTGTAATTCAACTGCAGAAATATTGACGGCAACCATTACTGGATTCGCCCCGCTCTCTTGCCATCTTACAAATTGCTTACACGCTTCACGTAACACCCATTCCCCAATTTGATCGATCATCCCAATTTCTTCAGCAATCGGGATGAAAAGGGATGGCGGTATTTTGCCTTTCTTCCCATGTTCCCAGCGAATCAATGCTTCTACTCCAACAATCTCATTAGTATGTACATCCACTTTAGGCTGATAGGATAGCGTAAATTCATTAAATTTGAATGCTTTACGAATATCTGATTCTAATAATATTAATTCATTATATTGTTTACTCTTTTCATTCGTATATTCACTTATACGATTGCCACCTTGGACTTTACCATAATGAACAGCTACACTTGCTCGATTGATATAATCCTCTGTTTTGCAAGCTTTTTCGTTCATACAACATATCCCAATCGTTGCTGTCATATAAAAATCATGCTTAGATATAATAATTGGTTGTCTGACAACCTGTAAAATCTGCTCTGCAAATGCTTTTACATCCGCTACTTCTTGGTCAATAACGATAACAAACTCATCTCCACCCAAGCGATAGACTGAACACGTTTCCTGGACATTTTCCTTTAAACGGTCTGCTATTAAAGTGATTACCTGATCACCAGCAAATTGTCCTAACGTATCATTCACATTCTTTAACCGATCCAAATCACAAATCATGATTGCTTTCGGTTTTTCATGTTGATTATTATGTATCATTCTATCTAAATCATCAAGTAACTTTTGTCGATTAGGGAGCTTGGTAAGAATGTCGTGGGTTGCCATAAATTCTATCTGTTGTTCAGATTTTTCGAATGACGTAATGTCAATAGTAGTCCCTACTACCTCTATCACTTCGCCATCTTTTATAACTGGGGATAACATGGTGTATAAATAATGATTATGAAAATGGTGTCTATACGTGATTTCTTTCCCTGTAAATGCCTGGGTAAGCTTACTATTCTGTAACGATAAAAATTCCGGGTTGAATTCCTGATCAGTAGACGGCATTATATCAGGCAATTCCAATTGCTCCTTCAACTTCCCTGATAGAAATGAACAATAGAATTGACCTTTCCGCCTCCTAATTACAAACATAAGGTTCATGTTATGATGTAATATTCTTAATAAATCGTTAGTACTTGAATATAGATTATTTTCGCGTGGCATAATAGTCACCTTTATTTTTTATTTTCTTCTAGTATACGTGAAAAGGTTACATGAAAAAAGTCCTACATCCTAACTTTTCTACATTTTTCCTTAAAATAACCGATTAATTTTACTGCTATATCTTTTGTATGCGGAAGATTGTTTCATATTTCTTTTGTCTAGGAGTATTTGAAATTGTAATTCTTTTTCAGATATTCGTTTCTCGAGACGTTGTTTGTCCTGATCATCTGTACAATATTTCAGCAAATCTCGTAATGACGCTATCTCTTTGTTTAATTGTACTTCTTCAGGCAAATATCCGCTATTCTTCATGATACGATAACTCATTCGTAGTTCTGCTGGGACATGTTCTAGCGGGTCTTTCTTTAGTGGTTTACCCTTTCCTTCTACCTGATCAAACTCGCCATCTTTCATTGCTTGTTTAATTCGTTCTTCTGCAAGTTGTGAAAATACGTCCATCTTGTATCATCCTAACTTTTCGATTCGTTTCGTTAAACTTCTTTTGACATTGGCTGCTAAAGCATCTAATTGAAGGTATCGTTCCATTCTTTCTTTGTTTTTTCGATCATGAAATAAACAATCAAATATGTCCACTGGTGTTACCTTTTGCGGATCTTCTTTCACTTTGATTAATCGGTCTGTAGGCTTTACTACCCCTTCTTTGAGCACACGGAAATAATAACCGCTATAACCTGTTTTCGTTACGACAGCTGGCATATCCGGAATACCGTGTACTTTGGCTATTTTATAACACGGCTGTCTTGGCTGTGACACTTGAATTTCTGCTTCCCCAAGCTGAAAAATGTCTCCAATATATAAATCCTGTTCTGTTAAACCATTAATTGTTATATTCTCACCAAAGGCCGGATATGAAAAACTTCGCTGATACTTTTCTTCCCAATACTGATAATGACTGCTCGGATACATTAATAACGCTTTTTCTTCTCCACCATGGTTTTTAAGGTCCGCTTGTCCATCATCCTCAAATCCTATTACTGTTAAATAGTTGGGGTGATGTGTAGGTGTTTTTTTAAAGCCTGTTTTAATCTCCTGTCCGTCCAAATGATGTACTGTAGGTTTTCCTACGTTTAAGGATGCAATTACATATGACACGTCCAAAACTCCCTTTTCAACATACTTATTATCATTATACTAAAAATTTCTAGAAAGAATTAATAATAAACTCTTTTCAATGAATTTTACAGATGATAAAATGGCACGTGCAATATTAATGGTAAGGGGTGTTGAGCGATGCATGTAGGAAGCAAAGGCTGGTACGTAGAAAAATTGAAGGAAAAAGGTGTGCGCTATATTGAAGGTAGAAAAATTGAAAAATATAAAGCACATATCCTTGCTAATTTATTAGATGAAAAAGAAAATAATTAATATATTAACAGGTCGAGCGATCGACCTGTTTTTTGTTGTGTTGCCCTCAAAGACGATGAGTCTTACAAAAGTGAACGCGGACATTTGTTCCGTTATTTGTGAGAAAAGTGCTCTTTTCAGGACGCAATCGGACATCCATTCCGCTATTCATGGATAATAGTACTAATTCAAGCCAAATTGAAGCAAATAAAGGATTCAATGTCCGCTCACATAAAAAAATGAGTGTTATTCCTTCGAATAACGCACCAAATGTCCGCTCAATAAACGTAAGCAGCAAGACAGCTTTTCCCTTGTAACGAAATTGTTAAAATCCTCCATGTCATCTACGGTCATAATTCCTTACGAAAAACAGAATAACTATAGAAAGAGATTATACTTAATTGGAGGTAACATCATGTTTTCAAATACAGAAATTGGAATAGATTTAGGAACAGCAAATATCCTTATATATACAAAAAATAAAGGCATCATCTTAAATGAACCATCCGTCGTTGCGGTCGACACCAGAACAAATCAAGTAGTAGCAGTCGGGAATGAAGCCAAAAACATGATCGGGAAAACACCGAGAAACATTGTCCCTATCCGTCCATTAAAAGACGGAGTCATCGCTGATTTTGATATGACAACGCAAATGCTTAAGGCTTTCTTGAAGAAAGTCAGTAAGAAGGCTGGTGTATCTACACGTAAACCGAGCGTTGTTGTGTGTACACCATCAGGAAGTACCGCTGTGGAACGAAGAGCAATTGATAATGCAGTCAAAAGCTTTGGTGCTAAAGAAGTACATCTTATTGAAGAACCGGTAGCAGCTGCAATTGGTGCAGATTTACCAGTAGCAGAGCCACAAGCTAGTATGATTGTTGATATTGGTGGTGGAACGAGTGAAGTAGGTATTATTTCATTTGGTGGTGTTGTTGCTAGTAGATCTGTTCGTGTAGGCGGTGACCATATGGATGAAGAAATTATCCAATATATTAAGCGTCAGCACAATGTTCTAATCGGGGAAAGTACGGCTGAAAAAGTAAAAATGGAAATTGGTTATGCACACAATGACCATCCTGAAGAAGAAATGGATGTCAGAGGCCGGGATCTCGTAACAGGTTTACCAAAAGTGATTACATTACGTTCCTCTGAAGTTCACGATGCGTTTAAAGAAGTATTAGAATCGATTTTACATGCGATTACGGAAACACTTGAAAGCTGCCCACCGGAATTAAGTGGTGATATTGTTGACCAAGGTATTACAATTACTGGTGGTGGTGCATTATTAAAAGGTATGCAGCAATGGCTATCTAACGAAATCAATGATGTACCTGTACATCTTGCAGATAATCCATTGGAATCTGTGGCAGTTGGTACAGGTCGTTCCTTACAAATGATTCAGAAATTGCAAAAAGCAGTTAAATAGTCTGGTATAATGAGGAAAAACGAAAGGAGTTTTTCCATGCAGACACCTTTTTCCTTACCTAAAGAGAAACGGGATGAAATGATCATTGCGATTCAGGATTATTTTGCCGCTGAACGACAGGAAGAGTTAGGCAATTTAGAGGCCGAATTTCTACTTGATTTTTTCATGGTAGAGTTGGCACCTTTCTTTTATAACCAAGGAGTGAAAGACGCACATCAGTTTTTAAGTGAGAAATTAGAAGATGTGTTTGAGATTGAGAAAGTCGAAAAGTAGTTAGCTTCTGTTCACGAGAATAATATCCCGTGAACAGACTTACTTTTCAATATCTACATAGAATGTTTCTGGCCCAGTTGGTCGATGACTACCTCCCGGTGGTTCGACACTTCCTTTCATAAAACGGAAATCAGATAAATCTTCTACTCGATATAACACCCGGGCTGATCCATTTTCAACCATAATGAGATCACCATTTATGTTTCCATTCTTATCGATTATCCAAATCTGATAATCATTATTATAAATATTAGTTAACCCTTCCATCTCCAATAATATTTCTTGTGTTTGTGGGTTAATCCAGACCATCCCTTCCATTTCAGCAAAATCTTCATAAGGCTTAATCGGTTGACTGTCGACGACCGGGTTATTCATAAACACTTGATCACTCATGATATCTTGATTTTGATATACTTCATAATCAGGTTCCGCTGTCTGCTGCTCTTTCAAAATGTCTGTCAAATTAAAGCACAGAATCACTACAACCATTACACCAGCTAATCCGAACAAAGGTGTTTTCCATTTGACCAGATGTTGCTTAGGAGATCGCTCTGAAAGTAGTGATTGATCAATTTTTTCTTTTAGCTCAGCTGAAGGCTGAAGATCTTCATCCATTGCTAATGTTTCTTGCCAAAAAGCTAATGTTTGTTGACACTTCACACAATCATCTACATGACGTTGAATGTCTTGAGCTTCTGATTCTGATAGCTGACCTTCTAGATAATCAACTAACTTTTCTTCTGATATATGTTTATCCTTCACCATTACTTGTCACCTCCACCAGAACCGATCCAACGCAATAATGATTTTTGTTTTTTTAAATTTTGTAAACCATAACGAATCGATGATTTCACTGAACCTAGTGGACGATTAGTTTTTAAGGCAATCTCTTTTTGAGTGAATTGGTCATAATACATATGGTAAATAGCCTGCTGCTGTGGTAATGGAAGCTTAAGAAGTGCTGCCCGCAGTAGATCTTTCTCCATTTTCTCTATTACAAATTGATCTGCTGCCGGACTGGCATTGATAATGATATCTTCCAGCTTATCGGCTAACATCTCTGGTTTTTTCCGTAACCTGTCGATCGATCTCGATCTAGTTTTCACCGCAACCCAGGCTTTAATACTGCCTCTGGATGCTTGATATTGATCACACTTTTGATAAATTTCAATAAATACTTCCTGAGTAATATCTTCTGCTTCTGGGCGATTCGCTAACACTTTATAGGCAATTTGAAAAATATATTGATGATATCGTTGATAGAATTCGTCGAACGCTTCTTTATTACCTGCACTCATTTGTTCCAACAACAAATAATCATCCACTTACACCGCCCCCTTCCCTTTTTAATTTCTATTTTACAAATTTTTTTGAAAATGACAAATCCAAAATCTTTTTTCCTCCGTATCACTTGATGAATAACCAATAAACATAAGGGGGAATTCAAAATGCTTCGCAAAAAATTAGCGATCTCGTTAACTATTTTATTAGGCTTATCACTTTTTGCTCCACTTAGCAGTGTGTTTGCTGCTGGTGGTCTAACGTTGTACACACCTTACACAGGATTATCTGTTACACCTGGTGAAACATTAACGTATGATGTCACGGTTATTAATGACAATTCTTCGATTCAGAATGTGTCTTTTGACGTGAATGGTCTGCCGGAGGGATGGGATTCTGCAATCACAGCCGGTGGAAATGATATTAGTCAACTATCGATCCGTGGAAATAATGAGCAGGAAATTTCTCTAGAAGTGACGGTTCCGCTTGAAGTTGAAAAAGATGATTACTCATTCGAACTCGTTGCTGATGGGGAAGGTGATGCGTATGCAGAATTACCATTTGTCACAAAGGTTACAGAGGAAGGAACGTTTAATTCCGAGTTTAGTTCTGATCAACCGAATATGGAAGGACATGCAGATGCTACTTTCTCTTATTCTGCCACATTACGTAACCGAACAGCTGATGAACAGACTTATGCATTATCAGCAGGAGTAGGTGAAGGCTGGGGTGTTCAATTTCAAGCTGATGGTAACAATGTAACTTCTGTCACATTGGAACCGAACGGATCGAAGGATATTACAGTGGAAGTAACGCCACCAACTGATGTGAAAGCAGACACCTATGAAATACCAATCAGTGCCGCCAATAGTTCGACATCATCTGAACTGACACTGGAGGCGGTTATTACTGGTTCTTATGAAATAGCTGTATCGACACCTGATGGAAACTTAAGTGCAGATGTTACAGCTGGAAATGATCGAACCATTGATCTCGTGGTAGAGAATACCGGAACTGCAGCGTTAAATGATATTTCCATTTCTGCCTCCACTCCGCCAAATTGGGAATCTGAATTTGACGAGAGCTCCATTGCTACGTTAGAAGCGGGTGAATCGAAAACAGTGAAAGCTACGTTCACAGCACCAGATGATGCTATTGCCGGTGATTATGTCACTACCTTTACAGCGGAAACGTCTGAAGCATCTTCTGACGCGGATTTCCGAGTATCTGTGGAAACATCGACGTTATGGGGAATTATAAGTGTATTAATCATCTTAGCAGTAGTAGGTGGGCTATACTTTATTATTAGAAAATACGGGAGGAGATAATCAATGGTTGAACCGATTATTCAACTCGATCACATCTCCAAAAAATATGATCAACAATACGCCGTAAATGAGCTGACATTATCGATTGAAAAAGGAGAAATCTTTGGTTTGTTGGGTCCTAACGGTGCAGGTAAATCTACTTCTATTCTAATGATGTTAGGATTAAGTGAGCCGACAAGTGGTAGAGTCCAAGTATGTGGCATGGACTCAACAACCAATCCACTCGCCGTTAAGAAAAGAGTTGGGTATTTACCAGATGATCTTGGTTTTTATGAACAAATGACAGGCTATGAGAATTTACTTTTCACTGCTAGTTTAAATGCTATTCCTCGTCCTATCGCAGAAGAGCGGGCAAGGGATTTATTAACAAAAGTCGGCCTGAAAGAATCAGGCGATAAAAAAGCCGGCAAATATTCACGTGGTATGCGTCAACGTTTAGGTTTGGCCGACGTTTTAATGAAGAACCCTGAAGTAATCATTCTAGATGAACCTACACTTGGAATTGACCCGGAAGGTGTTCGTGAATTACTTGCATTAATTAAACGGCTAAATCAAGAGGAAGGAATTACGGTACTTCTTTCCTCACACCAGCTCCATCAAGTACAACAAATTTGTGATCGTGTTGGTATTTTTGTACAAGGAAAGTTACTTGCAGAAGGTAATGTTGAAGGTTTAGCGAAACAATTATTTTTTGAAGATTCATTTGTCATCTATGCCAAGGCTAATCCGGTTGATAACAAATTAAACGAACAATTACAGGATTTAGCCGGAGTAAATCGAGTTGTGGAAACCGATGAACATTTAGAAATCTATGCCGAAACAGATATCTCTTCTGCAGTAGCAAGAACCGTTGTAGAAGCAGGCTCTGATTTATTTTACATCAGAAAGAAAAATTATGGTTTAGATGAAATCTATCACCGTTATTTTGAAGGGGGTGACGAAGGTGGTAAAGCTTCAAGCGCTTAAAAAGTGGATACCTGAGATAAACTTAGAAATGCGATCAAATAATAATGACAATCTCCAAGCATTTAAAGCACTTGTTCGCAAGGAATTCACAGACTATATGACAAGCTGGCGAATCATCATTATGTTAGCTTTAATTGTGCTAACTTGTGTTGGTTCCCTTTATACTGCGATTACTTCCATTCAGGATGCAATAGATGCCAATGAAGAAGCTAAAGAAATCGCCAAAAGTTCGTTTCTTTTCTTAAAATTATTTACGATTTCTGATGGTACTTTACCATCTTTTATTACCTTTGTTTCGTTTTTAGGCCCACTTCTAGGAATTGCGCTTGGCTTTGATGCTATTAATTCTGAACGTAACAAAGGGACATTGAGTCGGCTTATGGCACAACCAATCCCGCGCGACTATGTACTAAACGCAAAGTTTACGGCAGCCTTACTGTTAAATACGGTACTTTTTGTTGCATTAGGGTTTATGGTAATGGCACTCGGGATCTTGATTCTTGGTATCCCTCCGACCGGTGAAGAATTTTTGCGGATTCTTTGCTTTCTCGTTTTATGTATTGCCTATATCGCCTTTTGGCTAAATCTGGGGATTCTTTTTTCTGTACGCTTTAAACAACCCGCAACTTCTGCCTTAGCAGCGATTGCTGTCTGGATTTTCTTTAACATTTTTTATCAGATGATTGTGGAATTGTTGTCAAAATCGATTTTGAATCCCGAAAACATTACAAGTACAGTTGATGCTATTAGTAGACAGGGGGTTGTCCTTAATCTAATGAGACTATCTCCGAACTACCTATTCACGGAATCGACGACAACACTTTTGTCACCATCTGTACGAAGTTTAGGACCATTAACCGTTGAACAAACAACAGGAGCGATTGCTGGTCCATTGCCATTAAGTCAAAGCTTAATGTTAATTTGGCCACAATTAACAGGATTAATCGCAGCAACGTTAATCTGTTTTGCAATTTCCTATTTGTTATTTATGCGCCAAGAAATTCGATCAAAATAAAACAATGGACGGCCAAAGCCAGTGAGCGATCACACTCACTGGTTTTTTATCGGGCATTTTTTTGAAGATATCGGGCACTTTCCATGTTTTATCGGGCGCTTTTTTGAAGATATCGGGCACTTTTCGTGTTATATCGGGCACTTTTTTTATTTTATCGGGCACTTTCACTAGATTCTTCTACTTTTATCTTTAATAATAAAACTAAATCACCTTGTTCGATCATTCTGTTTACTGCCTCTTCATCTTGTAAATCCATCGGGTGGAACGCATTTCTATTGGTTTCTCTATATGCAGCAAGTAGTTTAGTTTCTCCTAGTTCTAACTCTACTTCGCCATCACCAAAGGCATAATCCCATGTAGTACCAGTCTTTTCTTCTCCCAATCTTATCGCTTGCTGTACGTTTGCTCCAGGTGAATAAAGATAAGCTATTGTATCTTCTGTTTCAGTATTTATCATTCCAAAACCAATATTACCTTCTTCCACTTTATTTGGACTGTCATAGTAGAATAATTCTATTAATGGTTTTTCGGCTGTTTCACCATCTTCATATTTTTCTACCCAAAGAGTTACACTTCTCTGATCCGCATCCGGTAAATAAAAATTAAAATCGAATATATTCCCTAAATTTAAATCAGTAAATGTCTTCTCATATTCCGAATCTGCATTCACCGAAATAGTAGGTACCTCAGATTGATCGTTAGCACAACTAGCACAAACTACAAACAAGATAATAAACATCATCATTTTTAAACATTTAATAGTAACCCCTCCCACCACAAAGACGTAATAATAAGAAGCATTATTTCTCTTAGTTATTCGATCTCAAATTCTGTTGCTAAAGTTATTTCCTCGCTTATTGGTTTTACTACTCGATATTTCCCGGGAGAAAGATCATATTTTAAATGATTAGTGGAAATGTTTTGGGTATATGATTCATTTGGTTTTACCATAATACCAATCGTTTGAAATTCTGTATCATCTTTAAACGGAATTTGATACCAGGAGCCGTTTATGTATCTTTCCAAATAATATATAAGACCGAAATTTAAATTAGAGGCACTATTGTTCGTTATCTCTAATGATATCTGATCCACCTTTTCAGAATAATTATTTTTATCTAGTTTTAATTCATAATTGCCTTGTTCAAGTATTTCACCATACTCAGACTTCGGTAACTCTTCTGTTAAATCCTTGTTACAACCAGCTAGTAAAATTAATACGAACGATAATATATAAACAAAACCTTGAAATTTTTTAACGTTCATCATAAACTCCTTTCGGATAAGCTCTTCCAGCTATTATAACATTATATTTACTACACCTTAATCATCGAGTGATTTGCACCTTACTAACTTCTTTTTTCACAATCACCAAAATATACAAAATAGCTAACCACTTTTGAGTTAAGTGATTAGCTATTTTCCGCTTACTAGTTTACTTGTTCAATATTCCATTGCTGATTAGCACCTTTATTATCACTCCACTGTACCACGTTCCCTCCATCTTCACTTGACTTTGCTTCTACTTCGAGTGTTTTCCCACTATTACGATTTATAAATCTTAAGTAGCCATCAGTATTTTGAATAATTGACCATTGTTGATTTATGCCATTTAAGTTCGACCACTGTACTATGTTTGCTCCGTTAGCAGTTGAGAAATCGTAGACGTCTATCGCCTTACCACTATTTTGATTTAGAATATTGTAATATCCATCACCTTTCCGGACAATTGACCAATTCTGGCACGAACAACCATTTGCAGTCCATTGTTGAATATTTGCTCCATCACTTGTACTTGCATTAGTGACTTCTAAAAGCTTTCCACTATTTCTATTTACTATTTGATAAGAAGAATTAGAATCAAAGGATACTGAATTAAATTTGTTATTTCCTGAAATCATATTGTTACTTCCAGCCTCATTGCTTACTAACGCGCCATCTGTATCTATATTATTGTTAGTGATTTCGTTATAATCAGATTCACCCGTAAGGCGAATTCCTGGATTGCTGTACCCTGAATAGGTTGACATCAAATTGTTTGAGATCGTATTATTACTTCCAGGAGCAAGGCGTATCATTGATTCAGGATTTAGTGACGTGTTATTTTGCACAATCGTATTATTAGTAAAGGTATTGTCATTAGCCTGAATTAAAATACCATGAATTCTTGAATCAATAACCGTGTTTCCATTTATTGTATTATTATTCGCACCTGTTAAAACAAAAATCCCCCTTGGATAACTTTGAATCACGTTATCTTCTACTATATTATATGCCCCACCATTAGGTATCCGAATCCCGCCATAGCTATCTTGCTGTTGTTGGGTATTGATTACCTGATTGTTTCTAACAGTTGTATAAGTAGCACGTGATAAATTAATTCCACTTCCACCCGTTGAATTCGTGATTACGTTG
The DNA here is from genome assembly GCF_010994055.1 of Gracilibacillus thailandensis. Lineage (NCBI taxonomy): Bacteria > Bacillati > Bacillota > Bacilli > Caryophanales > Bacillaceae > Gracilibacillus > Gracilibacillus thailandensis. The sequence goes on from NZ_WJID01000032.1 coordinate 15,720, forward strand.
TTAGTGATTTCTACATTAGTAAATTCACCAACCGGATAGTTTTCATCTCCGGTTGCGATCGAGTGACCACTTGTTTGGTCAAACACACTATTCGTAATAACGGAATCTCGCATTCTTCTTAATATAGCACCATTTGTAGCATCTTTAATTTCAATACCGTCTAATCTTAAATTACTAACCTCTGCATCAATATTGATTCCACCTATTTGGCTTAATCCCTGCGAAGATCGATTCGCTCTATCAGCATCAAATGTTATATCTGAAACGGTTACATTTAAGTTAACGGAATTGGAATGTAAAATTGGATTGCCTACTACATAATTAGTACTGGTACCCATTTTTTTAATGATAGTTTGTCCTCTTCCATCACCAACCAAGTTAACTCCCTCATGGAAACGAAGTGCTTCATCTACATAATAGGTACCAGCGGGAATATAAACGGTTCCTTCTTCACCTTGGTCATAAAAATAGCGCATAGCGTCGTGAAGTGCTTCCGTTTGAGATGAATTCTCCCCTGCCGTTACACCAAAATCAGTTGCATTTACAGTTTCTGCATGGACACTAGAGTTAACAAATCCAATTGCAAAAATGCTTATTAACACAAAACAGCTTATCAGTTTATAAAATTTCAATTTTAAACGCTCCTTAATTAAGTTTTAAATATGCCGCAAAGTTATGGAAGTTAGCTTTAATCAGTTTCATTCAAAAAGTGGTTACAAACAATAAGTCAGTAGTAGTTTTTCAGAATTGTTTACAGCAGAATGGTTGAGGTAATGTTTAAGATTAGCAAAAAGGGATAAATTCTTATCATTTCACCTACTTTCTATCAAGTATTATTTAGAACTTAGCATATGTCATTTTCCCCATCAATAGGACATTTTTGCCAAAATAGTACATTATTGCATAACTTCAACTTATGGTATCTATTGGCGGTTTTAAAACGATATCAGCCACTTCCCCTTCCTTCTTCTATGAAAAAATGTTATGCTCCTTCTGTTGGAGGTGGAAACATGAAGGCTTATCTTCTTTTAATATTAGCAGCGATTTTTTATGCAGGTAATCTAATTGTCGGGAAGCCTGTTGCACAGGAAATACCTCCGATTACTTTGTCTTTATTCCGTTACCTTATTGCATTGGTAGTAATTTTTCCGTTTGGTTATCGGGAGTGGAAAAACAATAAAGATTTATGGAAAAAGGAATGGAAAGCGATTCTTGCTTTATCTGCTACAGGACTTGTATTATTTAATATTTTCGTATATTTAGCATTAAACTATACCACATCCATCAATGCTGGAATTGTCGAGGCAACCGCTCCTATTTTTACCTTAATTCTGACCTTTTTATTATTTAATGAACGTTTTTCACGAAAGCAATTAATTGGCGTCTTTATTTCTTTATTTGGGGTCTTCTTTGTGATTACCAAAGGTTCATTGGAAGTTATTATGAGTTTACAGTTTAATAGTGGGGATCTAATCATGATTCTAGCCATGATTACGTGGGCGTTTTATTCGATTTTTATCAAACAGCATACTTGGAAATTTCCTACTTATGGTGCATTACTTGTTATGACAGTGGTCGCTATTATCATGTTCATTCCATTAATGTCAATCGAAATCGGACAAATCCAAACAATTAACTGGTCTTGGGAGGTTATCTCTGGCCTGCTTTATTTGGGGATATTTCCTTCCCTTGTTGCACTGATTGCTTATAACAAAGGAATTGCAGCGATCGGACCATCGAGAGCATCAGTCTTTCTTAATCTCATCCCGGTCTTTACCATGATCGGTGCCGTAATCTTTTTAGGAGAGCAACTAACATGGATTCAAGTGATTGGAGCGTTATTCGTTATCTTTGGCGTCCTGATCACAAATCGAGTAAAAACAACAAATGAGCCGTCATGATAACGGCTCATAATTTTTATTCATCAAATGTCCATTCTGCTAAGCTATCAATCGTAAATGTTGGCTGTTTTTCGATTGATTTAAGATCTTCTTTTGTAGTTACACCAGTATGTACCAGCAACGAATCTATCCCTGCATTTATCCCTGCCAAAATATCTGTCGCATAATTATCCCCGACCATTAAGGTTTCTTCTTTTGCAGTACCTAATACTTCAAGTGCCTGGTCAACAATAATCGATTCTGGTTTTCCGATAAATTTAGGACGGGCACCTGTAGTTACCGATAATACAGAAATCAAGGAACCAGCTCCAGGTAAAAATCCTCGTTCTGTTGGCAGTGCTACATCTCCATTTGTCGCAACAAAACTTGCACCAGCACGGATATTTAGCGCACCTTTTGCTAACTTCTCATAATTAATAGTGCGGTCCAATCCCATTACAACAAACTCTGCCCCTTCCTCAACGATTTCCAAACCACATTCTTCTAGCGCCATATGTAGACCTTCTTCACCAATTGGGTAGACCTTCGCATCTGCTTTTTGTTCTTTTATGTAGCTTGCGGTTGCCATGCTCGTTGTAAAAACGTGCTCTGTCGTACTTGGCACACCCATATCGACTAATTTTTTCGAAACATCACTCGGATGCTTCGTCGAATTATTCGTTAAAAAAAGATATGGTAAACCTCTACGGTCTAACTCCTTCACAAAATCAATCGCTTCGATTATTTTTTCGGTTCCTTTATAGACTGTCCCATCTAGATCGATCAAAAATCCATTATATTTTTGCATAATATCCTCCTGAATTTTTTGAAAATTCCATGTATTTCATTTGTCATTTTCACAATACATGATAGTATATATTTATGACAATAAAGACTTAGCAGTTATTTGTATGTTATCATGTTAAATAATTTAACAGAAGTATTTAACATGGTAAAATATTTAAGTATGCTGTTACTTTAGTGAATTACATAGTTAAGCATATCGTGACACATATGCGCTTAACTCGTAAATAAACAAGTAGAAAGGTAGTTAAAGTTCATGACAACGAATAACCCAAAAGCAGTAATTGTGATTTTTGGTGCAACAGGGGATCTAGCTAATAGAAAACTTTATCCTTCCATTTACAGACTTTACCGAAATGGAAAGTTATCCGATAACTTTGCCGTAATTGGTGTGGCAAGACGTCCATGGACAAATGACGTATTCCGTGACAAAGTAAAAGAATCAATCGATAATTTCGATGATCCTCATATTGACAAAGATGAATTCGCAAGTCATTTCCACTACAATCCGTTTGATATCCAAGACCTTGAACACTATCAAGAATTGGAAGCATTAATTAAAGAATTAGATGGTAAGCATGAAACAGATGGTAATCGTCTATTCTATTTCTCTATGGCACCTAATTTCTTCGGAACGCTTGCAGCAAACCTTAAATCAGAAGGTTTGACTACGACACAAGGATGGACTCGCCTTGTTATCGAAAAACCGTTTGGTCATGATTACCAATCAGCAAAAGAGCTGAATGACCAAATTCGCGAAGCATTTTCGGAGGATCAGATTTACCGTATTGACCATTACCTTGGGAAAGAAATGGTTCAAAATATCGAAGTGATCCGTTTTGCCAATGCCTTATTTGAACCATTATGGAATAACCAATACATTTCTAATATCCAAATTACCTCAAGTGAAGTTCTTGGTGTAGAAGAGCGTGGACGTTATTATGATGGTGCAGGTGCATTAAAAGATATGGTACAAAACCACATGTTGCAAATGCTTGCTCTGATTGCAATGGATCCGCCAATTAAATTAACACCAGAAGAAATTCGCGGTGAAAAAGTAAAAGTATTACGTGCTTTACGTAAGTTAAATGAAAATGAAGTAGATGATTACTTTGTTCGCGGTCAATATGACAAAGGGATGGTAAATGGCGAGGAACTACCTGCATACCGTGAAGGTAACGGTGTAGATCCTGAGTCTAATACTGATACTTTTGTTGCAGCGAAATTAATGATCGATAACTTCCGCTGGGCAGGTGTTCCATTCTACATCCGCACCGGAAAACGGATGAAACGTAAATCAACGGAAATCGTAGTAGAATTTAAAGATTTACCAATGAACCTATACTATGATAAAGAACATGAAACCAAATCAAACCTTTTAGTGATTCATGTCCAGCCAGATGAAGGGATTACATTACATGTGAATGCGAAGAAAGGCGACTATAATGCGTCTTCTACACCAATCACATTAAGCTATGATAATAACTCAGAAGATAAAATGAATACGCCGGAAGCATATGAGACGTTATTACATGACTGTATGCGCGGTGATTCTACTAACTTTACTCACTGGGATGAGGTTGCATTATCATGGCAGTTTGTTGATGTAATAGCAAACGCATGGTCGAAGAAAAAAGCTGATTTCCCTAACTATACATCAGGATCAAATGGTCCAGAAGAAGCAGATCTTTTATTAAATAAAGATGGTTTCGAATGGTGGGACGTTAAGTCTGAATAAAGAATCCAGGCAATCAACCAATGTACCGTTGGTTGATTGCTTTTTCATATCAAAGAGGAGGATTTTAGATGAAATTTTATGATATCTCGATGGATGTTTACCCTAACATGCAAGTCTGGGAGAATATAAAAGAGAATAAACCCGTTTTCGATAGACAAACAAATGGTCATGTTACTGCAACTACCGCTACACTTGGATTGCACACTGGCACGCATATCGACGCACCATTACACATGATTAATAATGCCGATACCTTTGAAACAATCCAATTAGAGCGACTGGTACGAAAAGTGAAAGTGCTCGACTTGGAAAACGTAGAAGATGGTATTACTCGATCAGATTTGGAAGCGCATACGATAGAATCAGGCGATTTTCTGCTATGTAAAACGAAAAATTCTTATTATTCTAGTGAACATTTTGACTTTAACTTTATTTATTTAAAAGAAGACGGCGCAGATTACCTAGTGAAAAAAAGAATTGAAGGTATCGGTATTGATACATTAGGAATTGAGCGGAGCCAAGAAGGTAATCCTACTCATCGAAATTTGTTTCGTGATGACATCATTATAGTGGAAGGTTTGCGATTAAAAGATGTTCTGCCTGGGGAGTATTTTATGGTAGCAGCACCTTTAAAATTAGTCGGAACAGAAGCAGCACCAGCGAGAGTGTTGTTGTTTGATCAATGGCCAAGTGCTTAATTTTAGCTTGGAGGGTCTTACGGACAATTTTATCTCATCTTTTCTTCTTCTGTCCGTTAGATCCGGTCTTACGGACAGTTTTTCATAAATTCTCAATTAGTTGTCCGTAAGGTACTTATGGATGCAAATTATTTTATATGTTACATAACCCATGATATAATTTATATTAAGTAACCTAAATGGAGCGATGGTAATGGAATTTGTAATGCCTATAAAGGATGTAAATCATATTAGAAAAATAAAAGCCTATCTAAAAAAGCGCTCTTTTCGTGACTACCTGTTATTTGTATTTGAAATTAATACAGGTCTTCGTATCAACGAACTTTTAGCAATTAAAGTTGAACAAGTGTGGGATGGTGAAACACCAAGGGAATTTATCGAATCCACCAGTGATAAAACTTCCTCTATTTATTTAAACACAAAAATCCGTTCTGCTATAAAGCAATATATGCTCCAATCCACTCTATCTTCTGAAGACTACTTATTTATAACGAAAAATGGAACATCCCCTATTACACGTCAGCAGGCATACCGTATCATCAATAAGGCAGCACGAGAAATTGGCATTCATGATAAGATAGGCATCCATACATTACGAAAAACATTCGGTTATCACGCTTATAAAAAAGGAATAGCTATCTCACTCATAAGGGATATTTATGGTCATTCCTCTACATCAGAAACACTTCACTATATTGGAATAGACAAAAAAGAGTCAACAACGATTAAAGTAGATGTAAATTTATAAAATAAGACTATGATGTCTGTTACCCTACATACATTGCTGTTGTGTGTGGTCTTACAGACAATTACATTGTGATAAACAAAAAGGGGAAATGCCGATGATAGGTGACTTATTTACGACAGAATACTTTATTTTAACAATCGGATTATTGTTCATTATTGGCGTTATCACGACTAAATTCTCCAGTAGAATTGGCGTACCTGTGCTAATACTCTACATTGCTATAGGTATGCTATTTGGCAGTGATGGCCTTAACTTTATTTACTTTAGTGATTATAATCTTACCCAACTAATTGGGATGTTAGCACTTGTTATTATCCTATTTGAAGGTGGTCTCCAGACAGAATGGAAGAATATCCGCCCAGTAATTGGCCCCTCTATCTCATTAGCGACACTAGGTGTCCTAATTACTTCAGTAGTAGTTGCAATTGCTGCGAAATTTATTCTGGGTGTTACTTGGTTAGAAGGATTCTTGTTTGGTGCAATCGTTGGTTCTACTGATGCAGCAGCAGTTTTTGCTGTTCTGAAAGGTCAAAATATTAAGCAAAGAATTGGATCGACATTAGAAGCTGAATCAGGGTCTAATGATCCGATGGCGATGATCCTAACTATATCTTTCATCGAATTGATCACGAATGAACAAGCATCTTACTTTTCTCTAATCGGTACGTTTTTTTGGCAAATGCTTGTTGGTGTTTTAATCGGTCTCCTAATGGGATTTATAGCTGTTTATTCCATCAATAAAATAAATCTAGATTCAAGTGGATTATACCCAGTATTTGGTCTGGCATTTGCATTATTAACATTTAGTCTCTCTGACCTTATGCAGGCTAGTGGTCTATTAGCTGTTTATGTACTAGCCGTGTATATTGGAAATGCAGAAATAGCTTATCGCCATTCGATTTTCCGTTTTAATGAAGGGATTGCATGGATTGCGCAAATTCTGATGTTTACGATATTAGGACTTCTTGTTTTTCCAAATGATTTATTTTCATTCGATATTATTTGGCAAGGACTAGTTATTTCCCTAATCTTAATTTTCTTGGCTCGTCCTATTGCTGTTTTTATCAGTACGATAAAGCAAAATTATAGTTTCAAAGAAAAAATCTTTCTATCGTGGGCAGGTTTAAAGGGTGCGGTTCCTATCGTATTAGCCACCTTCCCGATGGTAGCAGAATTAGATAATGGACAGCTATTTTTTAATGTTGTATTCTTCGTTGTTCTACTATCCGCTTTAATCCAAGGTTCAACGATTTCAGTTGTTGCTGATAAACTCGGATTATCAGGGCGCACTCGGGTGGAACCGATGCACAGCCTAGAGCTCATTTCGATCGGAAAAGCAAATGCAGAAATGGTTGAGTATGAGGTGCGTGATCAAGTAAATTTGATAGGTGAACAATTAGTAAATATTGATTTTCCTAAAGATGCTTTAATAAGTGCAATTATAAGAAATAATGAATTGGTTACCCCAACTGGTGACACCATCATTAAAAAAGGTGATATTCTATTTATTTTAGTATCTAAAAAGAACAAGACACAATTGAAGAAATTATTAAGATAAGAAAAACCTCTTGCTTTTAAGCAAGAGGTTTTCTCAATATTAATCTTCTAACCACTCTGTATGGAACACGCCTTCTTTGTCGTTACGTTGATACGTATGAGCACCGAAGTAGTCGCGTTGTGCTTGTAGTAAGTTTGCTGGCAATGTTTCTGTACGGTAGCTGTCATAGTAAGCTAATGCACTTGCAAAGCCTGGTACTGGAATACCGCGCTCCATTGCGATAGAAAGTACTTTACGTAGTGATGTTTGATAGCTTTCCACGATCTCTTTGAAATACGGATCAAGTAGTAGGTTCGCAAGTCCTGGATCACGATCATATGCTTCTTTAATTTTTTGAAGGAATTGTGCACGAATGATACATCCACCACGGAAAATCATCGAGATGTCACCATAGCGCAAGTTCCAATCATTTTCTTCAGAAGCTGCACGCATTTGTGCGAAACCTTGTGCATAAGAAACAATTTTACTCATATAAAGTGCTTTACGGATAGCTTCGATAAGCTCGTCTTTGTCACCTTCATATGGCTTGTCCCCAGCAGATGGTCCTTGTAGTACTTTGCTTGCTGCTACACGCTCTTCTTTCATAGCAGAGATGAAACGTGCAAACACAGATTCCGTGATAACCGGTAAAGGTACACCTAAGTCTAGGGAGCTTTGGCTTGTCCATTTACCTGTACCTTTTTGACCTGCTGTATCAAGGATCACATCTACCATTGGTTTACCTGTTTCTTTATCTTTCTTCTTGAAGATATCTGTGGTAATTTCGATCAGATAACTGTCTAATTCCCCTTTATTCCATTCGCCAAATACTTCATGAAGCTCCTCTGCACTAAGTCCAAGTACGTGTTTCATAATGAAATATGCTTCACAGATTAACTGCATATCGCCATACTCGATACCGTTGTGTACCATTTTCACATAGTGACCAGCACCGTTTGGTCCGATGTATGTAACACAAGGGTCGCCGTTAACTTTTGCAGAAATTGCTTCAAAGATAGGCGCTACTTTATCATAAGCTTCTTTTTGTCCACCTGGCATAATAGAAGGTCCTTTAAGTGCTCCTTCTTCCCCACCAGATACACCAGTTCCGATGAAGTGGATACCAGATTCGTCTAATTCTGCGTTACGACGCATAGTATCTTTAAAGAATGTGTTACCACCGTCGATTAAGATATCTCCTTCATCTAGAAGTGGTTTTAAGGAAGCAATCGTTGCATCTGTTGCAGGACCAGCTTTGACCATCAACATAATTTTACGAGGTTTTTCTAATGACTCAACGAATTCCTCGATCGTTTCTGCTCCAACAAAATTTTTACCTTTTGCTTCATTATTTAAAAATTCTTCTGTTTTTTGATAAGTTCTATTAAATACTGCTACAGAGTATCCTCTGCTTTCCACGTTAAGCGCAAGGTTTTTACCCATAACAGCAAGACCTATCACACCAAATTGTTGTTTTGCCATTCTCTTATTCGCTCCTTTTTTTGTCACTATGTATCATTCCATTGTCTATTTTAGCACGAAATCGAATATTACTGTAGTGATCTGAAAAATTCACTCCATATAATAAGTTATTATATTGGCACACCCTCTGCAAGTGTTAACTATTAATTTTCTGAAAATTTATACATTAGAGCTACAGTACCCATTTCTCAATAGCTCTTGCTACACCGTCTTGATCGTTTGCTGTCGTTTCTGAGTCTGCCACTTTTTTTACTTCTTCCTGAGCATTTCCCATGGCAATTCCTAGTCCTGCTTGTTCGATCATTTTAATATCATTCAAACTGTCACCCATCGCCATTACTTGGGACATATTAATGCCTAACCGCTCACACACGATTTCGATTGCTGCTGCTTTATTGACACCAACCGCATTCACTTCGATATTGGTCGGACTGGAGTTACTCAACTCAATTTCTTGCCAGCTCTCAATGGTCTCCATGATCTTCCCTTTTGTTTCCGGATCTTTTGTATCAAATCCAAATTTTAACCACTCATGTGCTAAAATATCCTCTGGTACTTCACCACGCCATATTTGATCTGTTGAAGAAAGCCATGCCCATGTTTGATGTTCTTCTTTTAATGCTACAAGCTTCTCAATGACCCGTGCATCAAGCGTTTGACGAGCAATCAATTCTCCAGTCATGGTCCAGATTTCACTGCCATTTACCGTTATCAGATAATGGATATCCAATTCTTTTGCAATATCAGAGCTTGTTTGATAATGTCTTCCTGTAGAAATAATCACTTCTACACCTTTTTCTCGTGCTTTTATTATGGCTTCTTTATTTGTTTCCGAGACTCGATGGTCATTGCCTAACAAGGTTCCGTCCATGTCTAGAGCAATCAATTGTATATCCTTTTTCATATATAAGCTCCTCTCATCATGCATTCCCTTTTATTTTATGCGATGCAGTATAATTTAGCAAAAAAGGATGCTTTGGGTATAATAAAGTATAACAATAAAAAATGAGGTGACATAAATGCAAAAACGAGCTGTAGTCAGTGTAGTTGGCAAAGACCAGGTAGGTATCATCGCCAAAGTAACCACTGTAATATCAGATAATAATATCAATATTTTAGATATTAGTCAGACTATTTTAGAAGGATTTTTTACGATGATCATGTTAATTGAAATTAATGATCCCAGTAATCTTGAAACGTTACAGGAAAAATTCAAACCTGTTGAGCAAGAATTAGGTTTAAAAATAAATATTCAACTAGAAGATGTTTTTCAAGCAATGCATCGTGTCTAAAGGAGGGTAACAGATGCCAATAGCTTTTACTGAAATTCAAGAAACAATACGTATGGTAGAAATGGAGCACCTTGATATTCGTACGGTAACAATGGGAATCAGCTTGCGTGATTGTGCTGATCATGATTTTGATAAAGTAAAACAAAAAGTGTACGAAAAGATCACCAATTATGCGAAAGACTTACAATCAACTGCGAATCAAGTAGCAAAAGAATATGGTGTTCCGATTATTAATAAACGAATCGCGATTTCTCCTGCTGCTGAATTGTTAGGAAACGCAACAAAAGAACAAGCCATTGAACTTGCCGAAACGTTGGACAAAGCAGCACAAACTTTAGATGTAGACTTTATTGGTGGCTTTTCAGCCCTGGTACATAAAGGCATTTCTAAAGGAGATCAAATACTACTTGATGCTTTACCCGAGGCACTAAGTAAAACGGAGCGCGTTTGTTCTTCGATCTCTGTTGCAACAACTAGAACAGGAATTAATATGGATGCAGTCGGCCAAATGGGGCAGATCATTCACGACACAGCTAAATTCACGCAAGATAACAATAGTATCGGTTGCGCTAAACTAGTCGTCTTCTGTAATCCTGTTGAGGATAATCCATTTATGGCAGGAGCTTTTCATGGTGCTGGTGAAGGAGAAGCAGTCCTAAGCGTTGGGGTAAGTGGACCTGGTGTTGTCCTTCATGCCTTGAAACGTTACCCAGATGCTGATTTAGGTGAAGTCTCTGACGTGATTAAGAAAACAGCTTTTAAAATTACGAGAGCTGGCGAAATAATCGGTCGTGTCGTCGCGGAACGTTTAAATGTACCTTTTGGCATAATGGACCTTTCCTTAGCACCTACTAACGCAATGAATGATAGTGTTGCGGAAATATTAGAAGAAATTGGATTGGAACGTGTCGGAACACACGGTACAATCGCAGCCTTAGCATTGATGAATGATGCTGTTAAAAAAGGTGGTGCAATGGCTAGTTCCTATGTTGGCGGGTTGAGTGGTGCTTTTATTCCAGTTAGTGAAGATAACGGCATGATCCGCGGAATTGAAGAAGGAGCACTAAACCTTTCTAAATTAGAGGCAATGACATGCGTCTGCTCAGTTGGATTAGATATGATCGCCTTAGAAGGCAATGCCAGTCCAGAGACTTTATCCGCCATTATTGCAGATGAAGCGGCGATTGGTATGATTAATAAAAAAACAACTGCAGTACGGGTCATACCGGTGATTGGCAAAAAAGAAGGAGAAACCGTAGAGTTCGGTGGGCTGCTTGGTCGCGCACCCATTATCGGTGTGAGTGAATTTTCTTCTGATAAATTAATTCAACGTGGTGGCAGAATCCCTGCACCATTACAATCATTGATTAATTAAGAAAAGCGCAGAGCGCCCGATTAGAAACGTAGCGACTGGAACGAATTAACTGAGATAAAGGAATCACGGTGAGTTTACGAACCGATGATGACTTTCACCTAAAGGCATAAGTGCGACTAAGCCTCTGGTTTCACCAATCGGCAAGTCTTCTTTATCGTAGGGCAATTCGTGAAGTCACCTAGTTTCTGGGCGCTCGGAGCTAGACATCTGCGCAAAATTTATACTTTCTTATCTTAATTAAAGAAATGGGCCTTTGGTGAAATAGTTCCGATACTAAATCACAGTAGTTTTAGCATAAAAAACTGCACCCCAATTGTTAGATTGTGTCCAACAATTGGGGTGCAGTTCAACATTAAATGTAAGCGTTCTGTTTTTTTATCACCATATTAAACTTCGACTAGGAGTTATGCTATTATTATTCTTTTGAAGACAGGTCTTCTCGGTCAACCGCTTCTGGTGGTTGTTCCATCCAACCATTATCAATCATAATATTAGCACCGTCTTCTACATAAAGTGAAACATCCATTAAACATCGTCCATACAATGTTCCGATATCCCTTCTTCCGTTCAGTGAAGCACCATTGGCATATTCTCTGATTTTCATGGAGAACATGTCTATTTTATGATAAACCATCAGTTTATCTGAGAATGCCGGCGTAATCGATGTAGTTACTAAATGGTCTATAAGCGATGGCGCAGGAACATTATCTTTATGCAGTTTGCTTGAAAACATTTCAATATGTTTTTGATTGATATTCTTTCCTCTCTCTAAATACGTTCTAACTTTTTCATTTCTTGCTCCCTGACTAAAGCCTATAATGAGCGCTTTACTTGTAATATCGTTGTTAATGTTACCATAAAGGTGAGCAATCTCTAGTCCATGGAGAGGACGAACGTCTCCCAAAAAACCATTCAAAAAGTGTTGTTTTTTAATAAAATCAACTTTTTCAGGAACGGGTATGGTTGGTGAATTCATTAATTCTCCTTTTACTATTAATACGTCATCGACTGCAGCCATTAATTGGGCAGTTTCACTAAGAGCATTAAGGAAAAACTTTCTTACATCTTTCCTTGTAACCAAAGGAATAGCAGCGCTATAAATACTCATCCCCGCTTTCCCTAAATATTTCAAATAATGGAGATAAAACTCATCGTAAAATAACCTTGGTGCACCCAAGTTAACGTCATCATCGGTAAATCCAACTGGGATTGGAAAGTTCGCCTGATTAAATATTTGTTTGATATCTTGATTAAGTGAATGAGATAAATTCAAAGCTTGTTCTAAAACTTTTTTAATATCCACATCACCCACATGTTTAAGATAGTAGCTAAGTACACACTTGCCCATGGTATTCCCATTATAAACTGCCCAAAGTTTTCCCATTTCGGCTGCTGTTAGTTGTGATTTATCTGTTTCCATAACCTATCATTCCTTTTGTAAATACTATGTCTAAAATTCTTGGTTTAATATTATCTCTTCTTCCGAAACAATGAATCAAGAGCTACTGGCTAATAATTGATATCTAATTAAGCAAGTAATAATTTTTTTCACCCTGAGCATTTTTAGCCCCCTCCGAAATGGGAAAGAGGTATTTCTGAAGGCGATACCCCTGTCGCTATACCATGAAAAGAAGCTAATGGGTATAGTTTGGTCCATCTATGTTAACAGTGGGTGTGCCGTTTATTTTATTCTTGGAAACCGTATATTGATTGCAATACCCAATGTACTGGTTATTTGTATCTGTAAGTGCGCATACATTAATCATTAGTTGAACAATTATCTTTTTATCCATTACTTTAATATTAGACTATATAATTTTCATTTGTTTATCATCTGCCCTGAATGTAACGGTTTTAACATACTGTTTTTTCCCACGTGAAATTTTCATTAATGGAGGTTAATTTAATAGGAGTTCATACTGTGGAAAATCCGTATCAACATTGCATAGCACGTTTTTTAGGTGTTTTTTCAAAATCCACTTTTATCTTTAGCTGTTTTTATACTCTTTATACTTCTGATATGCAAGACGTTTATCAAAATAGATCTATTCCCTATATTCTCCACTGCTTTGCATTAGTTGTGCGGTTTTTTTACTACGAAAAGCAAGTCCCGATTATCTCGACTAGTTATTTCTCAGTTTCTTTTTTAGTATGAAAAAGCATGTATTCACCTTATTCCGAATAAAGTAGAAGTAATAATAAACAAGAAAAGGTGAAAACAATGTATTATGCTAACCCAAATATAAGGTCTCATTCACAAGTACGTCAGACTGATTATTCGATACTAGTAACAGGCGATGGTACGGTGTCAGTTGAACCAAATCAAGCAGTGGTTACCCTTGGCGTTATAACAGAAGATTCCAATCTCCAAAAAGCGCAACGCGAGAATGCTGAGTCTACCAACAACATTATTCAAGCACTGCTTCAAGAGAATATCCCCCGTCATCATATCCAGACATATGATTACCGGATGGATATTCAGTATGACTATGATGAAGGCATTCAAATTTTTAGAGGTTATCGTGTAACGAATTTGTTAGAGGTTATTATCGAACCAATTGACAAAGTTGGACTAATCATTGATACAGCCGTTGATTACGGTGCAAATACTGTCCGTAACATTCAATTAACGGTAGCAAATCAAGATCGATATTATCTAGAAGCGCTCCAAAAAGCGGTGGAAAATACGCAGATAAAAGCTAGCATTATTGCGCAGGAGTTAGGTGTAAGCATTAGTTCTATTCCGTATTCCTTAAAAGAAATTTCCAGACGTGAAGAAAGTGAAAGCCGACCAGTAGTTTTAGGAGTTTCCACAGACAGTCTTATCACCCCTATCGAACCAGGTAGACTAGCGATTAAAGCTAAAGTGGAAGCTGAATTTCGTTATTAGGTACACTCGATGCTCTCCCTATCTATTTCTTGCACTCACAAACTCTCCTCCTCTCCAAATTTCTGAATAGTTTTACTTTTTCAAAAAGAATTGACGAATGTCATCCGTGATGATATTATATTGGTTATGAATTGTATATGAAAGCTCTTATCAAGAGTGGTGGAGGGAATGGCCCTATGAAACCCGGCAACCGTCAGTTTACACTGATAGGTGCTAAATCCATCAAAGCGTTATGCTTTGAAAGATAAGAGGACAACGAATAATCATCCTTTCTGTCCTCTTAGTGCAGAAAGGTTTTTTTATGTGTTTACGATATTGTAAACGAAGGAGAGTGAAAGAATGATTCGCATAAAAAACTTATCGAAACTTTATCAAACAAAAAAACAACAAGTGCAAGCTGTCGATAATGTTTCACTTAATATAGAACAAGGCGAAATATTTGGCGTTATTGGTTATAGTGGTGCTGGTAAAAGTACTTTCGTTCGATTAATTAATCGATTAGAGGAGCCAACCAATGGCTCGGTTGTTATCCATGAGAAAGATATTACCAAAATGTCAACGAACCAATTACGTAAAAAACGCCAAAAAATAGGTATGATTTTCCAACATTTTAACTTGCTATGGTCTCGAACCGTTTTCGATAACATTGCATTTCCACTTGAAATCGCTAGTGTTTCGAAAACAGAGCAAAAAAAGAAAGTACAAGAGTTAATTAATCTTGTTGGACTTGCAGGAAAAGAGAATGCTTATCCATCACAATTAAGTGGTGGACAGAAGCAACGTGTAGGGATTGCTCGAGCACTTGCCAATGATCCTGAAGTATTACTTTGTGATGAGGCGACTTCAGCGCTAGATCCTGAAACTACCGATGATATCCTAGATTTGTTAGTATCTATTAATAAAAAGTTAAACCTAACTGTTATATTAATTACACATGAAATGCACGTTATTCAAAAGATTTGTCACCGTGTTGCTGTAATGGAAAATGGTAATGTTGTGGAAACAGGTGACGTACTAGATGTTTTCGTAAAACCACAATCAAAAACGACCAAACGATTTGTACAGCAACTCAATCCTTTAGAATACGAAAAGGAAAACTTAGTAGAATTTATTAATGACAAGGAAGATAGTGAGGTTGTCAAATTACACTTTATAGGAAATAATGCAAAACGCGCAGTTATTAGTGAAGTAGCTAAGAAATTTGATGTTGAGATAAACATTTTACAAGGATCGATTGCGCCAACACAGGAAGGGGCATATGGTACCCTATATGTTGAAATAAATGGTGATAAAAAAATCTTAGAGGAGACTATTACTTTTCTAGAAGGCACCGGAGTGGAAGTAGAGGTGTTAAGACATGTTTGAGCAATTATTTCCAAATGTAGTAATGGATGATATGTGGCAAGCTACTTGGGAAACACTATACATGACCATTTTTGCCGGTATTGGTACCTTTGTTCTTGGGATTATACTTGGATTATTGCTTTTCCTAACTGACCAAGGTAACCTTTGGCAAAATAGATGGATAAACTTTATTTCGGCAACTATTGTTAACGTATTTCGAGCAATACCATTTATTATATTAATTTTATTACTTTTCCCTTTTACTGACTTTTTAATTGGTACAATTCGTGGTTGGAAAGCGGCGTTACCTGCTTTAATTATTGGATCAGCTCCTTTCTACGCACGTCTTGTCGAAATCGGTTTGAAAGAAGTGGATAAAGGGGTTATCGAGGCTGCGAAATCTATGGGAGCAAAAGCTTCTACGATTATTTTTAAAGTATTATTACCTGAATCGATGCCAGCGATTATTTCTGGGCTTACCGTTACATTAATTGCCCTAATCAGCTATACAGCGATGGCAGGTGTAATTGGTGCTGGTGGATTAGGTGACCTTGCTTATATGAAAGGTTTCCAACGCTGGGATTTTGATGTAGTATTTCTCTGTACTGTATTTATTGTAGTTATCGTGTTTGTTGTTCAATTTATTGGGGATTTCCTATCCAAAGTGATAGATAAAAGATAAAATTTTAAATTTAAGAAGGGATGATCTATTGTGAAAAAACTAATTATTTTTTTACTTACAGCATTACTGTCTTTAGCACTTGTAGCATGTGGTACAGCAGACAATGAGGAAGGTGCAGAAGACACTAGCAATAGTGAAGAAAACACAGAAGAAACTAACGATGAAGGTGCAACTGAAGAAAATGAAGAGTTAACAAAGATTGTTGTTGGGGCGTCAGCAGTTCCTCACTCTGAAGTACTTGAACAAGCTGCACCATTATTAGAGGAACAAGGTATCGAGCTTCAAATTGAAACATATCAAGAATATGTACTACCAAACCAAGACTTAGATAGTGGATTATTGGATGCTAACTATTACCAACATACGCCATTCTTGGAAACTGAAAAAGAACAAAAAGGTTATGACTTTGTCGACCTTGGTGGAGTTCACATTGAACCAATAGGATTTTACTCTAAAAACGTTGAAAGTGTAGAAGATATTGAAGAAGGAACAACCATTATTATGAGTCGTAATGTTCCAGACCATGGTCGTAATTTGTTACTATTACAAGAAGAAGGACTTATTACTCTTGACGAAGATGTTGATCCAACTGAAGCCACAGTTGAAGATATTGTAGAAAACCCATTAAACTTGGAATTTGATACAAGTATTGAACCTGCGCTTTTAACGCAAAATTATGAAAGAGAAGAAGATACAGTTGTGGCAATCAACACGAACTATGCAATTGAACATGGATTAGTACCAACAGAAGATGCCATCATTCTTGAAAGTCCTGACTCACCATATGCTAACTTAATTGTTGCTCGTTCTGAAGATGAAGATAATGAAGCACTCCAAACATTAGTAGATGTACTACGTTCTGAAGAAATCCAAACATTTATGGAAGAAGAATACGACGGAGCAATCATTCCTGTATCTGAATAAGTAAACTAAAACACCTAGTTATGAAACTAGGTGTTTTTTAAACTTAATAAGAAAAGCGCAGAGTGCCCGTTTAGAAACGTAGCGGCTTCAGAATCAACTGAGATAAAGGAATCACGGTGAGTTTACGAACCGATGATGACTTATCGCAGGGTGATTTGTGAAGTCGCCTAGTTTCTGGGCGCTTGCGTAGACAGGCACCCAATTTTTATACGTTCTTTGCTAATAAGAAAAACTGGGCAAACAGAAAGTTGTTGTTGTAACCGATGAGTTATTGATAAAATAATGATATAAGTAAAGCTCTACTAGTTGTAAACTATCTTAGTAAAAAGCAAATACAGTTTCGTTGATAGTTGTTGATTGACGATCAATCATTTGATTCTTAGAATCTCCCGATTTCTTTCTATATAGGCACACCTTTCAATTAATTATTTTGAGGAGCTGACAATTATGCAGCAATTACACTTTGAAGATGCGTGGAACAGAACCATTAGTAATGAAGATCGTTTAGATATAAAGAAGATTTTTGAGCAAACAAAAAAGGATGCTGAAGATGGCGTCACGTTTGTTCCGGTCAGAACAGCAGTAAATCACCGCAATGACTTACTCATTACAACATTAATTCATAACTTCCAATCGGAAGAAACGGACTTAACCAATATCAACATCCAACTCTTTCAAGACAACAAGCGAATAGCCAGCCAGTATATTGAGGAATCCAGATTATGCTTTCCAGCTAAAACAAGCATGCCGTGGACATTTATCTTTCCTGAAATGGGAGATGAAAATAAACAAAATGTCCCCTATTCATTGAAAGTGGGACATTAATCCTGTCCCACTACCCTACCTCATCTCGATTCCGATAGCCGAATTGACTAGTTATTAAAGCGACGAGGCCAATTACTAGCAAAACCACTAATGGTGTCCACGTAAATGCTTCTACCGGAATTTGTGGGATGTGGTTAAAACTCGAAATGTTTGCTAACCATTCTGGTATGTCTATCATCCCACCTAAGTATACAGTGAAGAACGAAAATACCAGATATGCCCATACTAATGATGTCCATTTTGGCAGAAACGCAAATAACAGATTGGCAAGCGCTAAGATAATAAGCATCGCAGGTACATAAGACATCCCCGCTTTCAAGATATTTTTCAAAGGAATCGGATCGTCCATTACCGCCGCTCCTCCTGCCCATAATCCATATAGTGCAATAAATAAGGAAACTGCACCTATTACTACTGATACACCAAGATAATAGCTTAGTAATTTATATCTTGAAATGCCTGTAGTTAATAGGTGGTCATTACGCTCTCTCTTCTCTTCCCCACGTACTCTCAAAAAAGAAATGACCATTGGGATTGTCGCAAATATCGATAGAATCACCATTAGCATCGTCATAAATTGTTCTGTCATTGTATATTCCGAATTATCTCCTAGGAGTTGCTGGAACATTTCATTATCTGCAAAGAATGATTCCAAATCACCTAAGACCGATCCATATGAGGCACCTAAAAAAAGCATCGCCACCAGCCAGGAAATGATCTGCGTACGTTGTAACCGTAATATGAGACCAAGTGGTGATAATAAGAGTTTGGAAGCTTCTTTTTTACCAGGTTTAGACGGCAGTAAACCTGCCCCTAGGTCTCTTCGGTTATGCAAGTAAAAAGCTAGTACTGTAAACACCAATGCAATCACAACCGAAACGATAATTGGCCACCAAATGTTTTCCACGTAAACTTCTGTCCGTAAAATTAAGCCTAATGGTGATAGCAAACTTAACGCTTCACTACTGACATCTCCAATCGCACGAACAAAATAAGCCAAAAGCAATACAGCTATTGATAACCCTATTGCACCGCGGGATGTTTCCGTTAACTGGGTTATCACTGCCGTAATGCCGGTAAACATGAGGCCCGTTACCGCTAAAACTGCTCCATACATGATCGAACCTTCTACATCAATACTTTCTACATTAATCAGAACCAAACCAATAGAAGTTATCAATCCAATAATCAAATTAACCAGTGCAACTACAATTAACGCACTGCTCAAACTTGATAAGCGACCAACCGGCATCGAGCGAATTAATTCAAATTTCCCTTCTTCCTCTTGCTTCCGAGTTAACTTGGTTATCATTAATATACTCATAATTCCGAGCACAATAGCAGTAAACAATAGCATTTGATTCGCCATCATTGCACCTGTCGTATAGTTGTCAATCCCATATACCGGTCCAACCATCGCAACCATTGCAGGGTTTTCAAGCGTTTGAGCCATTGTATCGCGTTCTTGTTCAGATCCGAAAAGGTTCACAAAAGCGCCTGCTACCACCACTGTAATCCCAACAGTTGACAATGTCCAAATAATACTGGCAAGCCAATTTTGGCGCGCATTAAATCTGAGCAAAAATTTCAATTGATGAAAAAGCATTCCGTCACCCCTTTTCCGCTACACTGTCTGTTTCGTAATGACGCATAAATAAATCCTCTAATGTTGGTGGTGTACTTTCAATTCGTTTGACACCTAACTCACCAACCTTCAGCATAACGCTCGATAGGCTTTCAGGATCTACTTGGAATGAATATACGCCGTCTTCCTCTGTAAATTGATGAGTGCCTGATTGATTGCTTAAGCTTGCCGCAGATTTTTCCGTTTCGATAATAATGTTCGTTCTTGTTAAATGACGTAATTCATCTAACGAACCAGTTTCAATCATTTCTCCTTGTCTGATAATACCGACACGGTCACAAAGTTTTTCCACCTCGGATAAAATATGACTGGATAACAGGACACTTTTCCCTTCATACTTCACTTCTTCTACACATTGCTGAAAAATATTTTCCATTAAAGGATCCAGTCCAGAAGTCGGTTCATCTAAGATAAACAAATCTGCCTCAGATGCAAAAGCAGCAATTAATGCTACTTTTTGTCTGTTCCCTTTCGAATACGTCCCAGCTTTTTTTCGCGGATCTAACTGAAATCGCTCTATTAATGCATCACGCTTTGTCTTATTAATTCCACCACGTAATTTTAAAAAGGTATCAATAATTTCTCCTCCGGTTAAATTTTCCCAAAGATGGACATCTCCCGGTACATAAACCACTTTACGATGAATCTCTACCGCATCTTTCCAGGCATCCTTTCCAAATATTTTCGCCGTTCCTGACGTTGCTTGAATAATCCCTAATAAGACACGTATAGTCGTCGATTTTCCAGCACCATTCGGGCCGATAAAACCATAAACTTCGCCTTTCCTAACTTCTAAATCAATCCCATTAAGAGCAGTGAACTTACCAAATTTCTTAGTTACTCCTTTTAC
This sequence comes from Gracilibacillus thailandensis, assembly GCF_010994055.1. Classification (NCBI taxonomy): domain Bacteria; kingdom Bacillati; phylum Bacillota; class Bacilli; order Caryophanales; family Bacillaceae; genus Gracilibacillus; species Gracilibacillus thailandensis. The sequence goes on from NZ_WJID01000032.1 coordinate 36,434, forward strand.
ATCAATCATATTCATATCAAAACCTCCTAAGTTTTGAAATATATTAACTTATATATTTCATATTATAGAAGTATATGACTATTATCAAGGATTTTTTGAAATAAATCTGTTGTTATATTTCATAATTTAACTTAAAATACTATATAAGAGGTGACAACAATGGATGGATTCAAAAAAAGAACTCAACGAAAGATGAATAAAATCCTGGAAGCATCACTTCAACTATTTTCTAATGACGGAATTAAAAATGTTCCGATCGCCAAAATAGCAAGTGAAGCGAATGTCTCCCAGGTTACCATATATAATTATTTCGAAAGCAAAGAAAAACTGATTCATGAAACAATGATTTATTTCGTCGAAAAGGAATATCAAAAATTCCTAGATATAATAGACAGTGATGTTCAGTTTCCGGAGAAAATTGAACAGATTATTTTCAACAAAACGGATGATGCAGCAAAAATAAATGAGGAATTTTATCACTATCTGATGAATGATTTTACAAATGAAGGGTCATATATTGATATGGCATATCAGGAAAAAGCACTCCCTTTATTCAACCAGCTGATAGAGGAAGGGAAAAGCACAGGATATATTCATCAAGATATTTCAACAGAAGCGATTATGATCTATATTCATATGTTTAAAGATTATATGAAACAAGACAATGTCAGCGACTATATTTTACCGTTAGCTGAAGATATTACTAAGCTGTTCTTCTATGGTATGATGGGGAAAAGAAATTAACGGTTTAGCAAGGAGGAGCTTCGATGACATCATCGTACCAGTCACCGTTCTCACATCAAGAGGTGTTGACGAACTCCTCATATAGGCATATTTCAGTCGAAATAACGTAATAAATGTCCGCAAAAATGAAGATCATTTTTAACATTCCTTTGTTTTTCTATTGTGATTTCAATTGCTGTATTGCTGATGAAGATTATGAATATATGGTATAACTTTTTCAAACTGATCAGGATAATCGAATCCAAGGCGATTTGCTAATTGCTTTGCCTGTTGACGAAATATTTCTTGCATTGAAAATAATGCTTCCCAACATTTGTCCAACGAATTTATGTGATAGGTTTCTTGTAACGCTTTCAATACATCATTATCTAGATAATGATGTAGAAACTTATTAACAGCACCAAGATTCACTTTGAAATCATGTTCCGCACCAACATTCCATGCTATTATTCGTAACAATTCCTCTCGTAATACTCTATCAAGATGAAAGGTCGCATAAAAAAATTCTCCTCGGCACAGCCCTTTGGCTACATATGGAGATACCCACCAAAATTCATTACAGGAATCAGTAAAATGCTGCTCTGACGGATTTTTTAGAAAATGACTGCTCTCATCCGGGACCGGGCGGTTTGCTATTAGGTTATCTTTATCTAATAATATTTCGGTTAAGCTATCATTTTGCAGATAAAGATCTAACTCTTCTAAAGGAATAAGCATTAAATCGATTCTGTTTCCATCAGTAAATTGCATCAAAAAGGTAAACCAGTTACCTAAAGTAGCAGGAAATAATGCTGATTCTTCCGGTGTTTGCATAATCATGCGCTCCCCAAAATAATCAATCCACTCCCTGTTTTCCAGAAAAGAAGCCATGTCTGTTACTAGGTAAACGATGTCATAATCCTGGAATCGATCTTTTTTAATATTAGGATTGGTACGGGAACCATTCATTCCTACTACACGAACTCTATCATCTGCTTTAGCAAAATCCATCACTAAATCGATCATTTCCTTTTCATTACGCATTTATAATTCTCCTTTTTTTCAACTGCTTGACCACCACTCTAGCTGCCTACATGAGTTAAAGTGGTCGGTCTTTGCTATCATCATGCTCTACAACGCTAACAAGAAATAACATACTTACTTTTTTACTAAGTAAATAGCGAGCTTCTCTGGCAAGTTAGTTGAGGAGCGTCCCCGAAAAAAAAGATTTACTCATAAATTCCGTATGTTCTATTTACATCTTGTACGAAGATGATGCCGTTACCGGGTTCGTTTATTTTCAGATCTTCACTAATTTTTTCACAAATGGCATCGGTATAATTTTCATCTGACAGTATCATCACGACTTCTTTTTCAGGTTCAATATCCATGGAGAACAACTTACTCGTCTCGTGGACGCCCGATCCACGTGCATTGATAATTGTTCCACCTTTAGAGCCACCTTTTTGCGCAGCTTCAATAACCTCTTCCGCTTTTCCTTTATCAACTACAACCATAATATTCTGGTACATGATCTCTTCTTCACCTCTTTCCTCACCCTCGTCTATTTGACAGCTTCTTGTTCCCATCAAACTCGTTAAAGATGTAGTAAAAATGATCCCGTGGTTAGGCTTATCGAAACGAAACACTTTATTTAAATGTTCTAAAGTTTTTTTACTTGTTTTGCGATTGGAGATCATCATGACAATCTCTTTACGCATGTCTGTGATCGACAATAAATTTAACAATTTATTACTGATCGTTCCTTTTCCAAGAAAAAGGGTTCCACCTTTCACACCGCACTTTTTAGCTTCTTTTAAAATTTTACTTCCTATGCCGAATTTGACAATGACATGTATGATTTCAAATTGAGGTGTTTTCTTATTAGGCAACATTATTCCATGCCTCCTTTTCGTGACTTCATCTTAAAGATCAGCCCTAATAATTGTAGTGTAATAAGTGGTGTTAATGCTACCATTGCTATCATCCCGAATCCGTCAACAATAACATCTGCCCCTTCAATCGCATCCGCTGCTCCATGGGTAAATGCCAGAATAAAAGTTGCAGTCATCGGTCCTGATGCAACACCACCAGAGTCAAATGCGATACCAACAAATAATTTCGGTGCCACATACATTAACGCAACTGCTATTAGGTAACCTGGTAAAAGATAATGCCACAATTGTAATTCTGGAACTAAAATTCGCAGCATTGATAAGGCAACAGCAATTCCGACTCCGATTGCTAATGTAAAGAGGACCACTTTACGTTTAACATAACCACTTGTTACATCTTCAATCTGATTTGTTAATACATACACAGCAGGCTCTGCCAATATCGTAACAATCCCTAAGATTAAACCAATAATAACAATATACGCTTTATTGTCCAAGGAGGCAATACTATGTCCTAATTCGGTACCTAATTCCATAAATCCTGCATTTACTCCGACTAGAAAAAGGACCAACCCAATAAAAGTAAAGACAAGACCTGTGATAATTTTACGGAAATTAGTTTTTGACAGTTTAAATGATAGTTTTTGAAATACTAAAAATATCACGATGATTGGTGACAACGCGAGGATTACTTCTTGCGCAATATGACCAAATTCGTGAAGAAATGGTGCAAATACAGAATCTGAAACAGGATGATCTTGTTCCATTGTTCCTGTCAATTCCGCTTGGTTGGTAATGATACTCATCAACATAACTGCAATAATCGCACCGACAGACGCAATCGCTACAAGCCCGAAACTGTCTTTCTCTGATGCTTTGCTATCCTTTTTCAATACAGAGATACCAATCGATAATGCGAGAATAAAAGGTACCGTCATCGCACCTGTAGTCGCACCAGATGCATCAAAAGAAATCGCTAAAAGTTGTGGTGAAGTAAAGATTGCTATTATAAAGACAACCCCATACAGCACTGTGAGTATTTTAAATAAAGGTATGTTGTGAACAATTCTTACGAGACCAAGCGAAAGCAAAACTGCAATACCAAGTGATACTACCACAACTAAGATAAATTTCCCGATTGCTCCTGCGGTTACCATCTCAACCTGTCCTGCTAAAATGTGTAGGTCTGGTTCCGCAATGGAAATAATAAACCCTAGACATAATCCGGCAATGATCACAATCCATAAGCGATTTGATTTCGCAATCGTTTTTCCAAGGTGTTTACCAATCGGGGTGATTCCAAGATCAACACCTAATAAGAAGATCGATAAACCGATAATAATAAAGACTGCTCCAATTAAAAAGCGGATAATTAAGGTAACATCAAGTGAAGTCAGGGTAAAATTTAAAATGACGACAATAATTGTTATGGGAAGTACTGCTAGTACAACTTCCAGGAGTTTTGATAATAAAATATTCAAACCAGATACATTCCTCTCTTCTTCAGATGGTTATTGTTCTCTATGATATGTAATAAAAATAGAACGGAAATATGGGGAATAAATGTAGTTAAAAATAGTATAGCATAAGAAAATAAGTTCCCACAAAGCAGACACCTCTTGATTCCGTCTGCTTTAGTATCGGGCACTTTTTGGTGGATATCGGGCGTTTTCAGAGAGATATCGGGCACTTTTGGACATTTTCCGGGCGCTTTTCAATTGATATCGGGCACTTTCGTTTACTTATCGAGCACTTTTCAAAATGTGTTCCAAATATAGTTTCGCAATATTTATATCTGTTAGACTCGTGAGTGTTCTGCTTCCGACTATATCTTCTATTTCATTGAACAAAAGTCCCCCTTGTTTATCAAAGACAAAATCAATTCCTATAAAATCAGCTGGTAAAATAGAAATGATTTTATCCACCAATTCCTGCTCTGACGAAGATAATGGATACAGTGTTGCTTTTCCACCAAGTGTATAATTTGCACGAAAATCGCTATCTGATTCTCGAAGTACACTTCCAATCACTTTACCACCCATGGCAAAGACGCGCAGATCTTTTCCAGGTATTGCTAACGATTGGACAATGTATCTCTCACTCGTTAACGGCGGTAAATCTGCTAACGAATCAAGCATATGTACTTGATTTCCGCTTCTTCCATTAACGGCTTTTACTATAATGGGAAAACAAAATGAGTACTCCATTAATTCAGCTTTTTTTATAAAGTATGTATCAACCATTGGAATTCCATAGCTAGCAAATAGTTGATGTGTTTGTGCTTTATCATTAGCAATAGTAGCCACTCTTGAATCGTTATAAACCCGGATACCTAGTAACTCGAATTGCTGAGAGAGGAGTGGATCGATTGCTCTCATCATTACAAAATCCGGGTAATCTTGCCCTTTCCAATCTATAAAAAGGCGACGATCCTGAATACCATATGTCAGCTCATGATAGATAACAAGCTCTAACTCTATTCCGAGCGCTTCTGCTTCTGTTTGTAGCCAATCAATAAAAGTCTTATTCTTCTCGGCATCCTCTTTTCGGTAAATCAGCCAACCATTCATACGATTACTTCTCCTTTGTTCCACTTTATTCTCAGTATAGCATGTACCTTTATTGACAGATACGTTATATTTTTCAGTTATTATGGCAAAAATGTTAAAGCTATACCGGTATGCATAAAAAGAAATCCATAATCTTTTCCTTGGGAGTAATGAGACATGAGACAAATATCAAATATTCAGCTTTTTGCACTCATCGTAACATTTGAGATTGGAAGTACGACATTGTTTGCCCTAGGTGTAGGAGCTAAAAGGGATGCATGGATCGTTGTGTTAGTGTCTTTTGTTCTCAGCTTTATTTTATTATGGGTATATACTGAAATACCGAAACATTACCCTAAACAAAATTTTTCCGAAATTTTAAACGACTGTCTTGGTGTGATACTAGCTAAACCGTTATTATTCATGTATAGTATGTACTTCCTAGGTCAATCAACACATAATTTCTATGAATTTGGTGCCTTGATTCAAATGACGGCACTACCTAGAACACCACTTCTCGTTACTCTGTATTTATTTATCGTCGTGATGGTTTATATTTTACATAAAGGAATTGAGGTCCTTGGTCGATCAATTGAAATATTTCTCCCCTATCTTTTCTTTATCTTACTCGCTGCTTATTTTATGAATATGATTTCCGGTGAGTTTGAGATAACAAATTTATTACCCATTCTAGGCGAGGGATACCAACCAGTCCTTAAAGAAATCCCAAAAGTTGTTGCGTTCCCCTTTGGTGAGATGGTTGTCTTTCTCGTCATTTGGCATTATGTCAACAAGCAGAAAGGTATTCGTAAAACAACGTATATTGCTGTTACGGTTTCGACATTTTTATTATTAATAGCTAATATTGTCTTTATTGCTGTCTTAGGTGCTGAACTGACAGCAAGTTCGGAAATACCATTGCTCGAGACAATGCTCTCGGTTCATATTGCGATGATTTTTACCAACCTTGATATAATCGGTGTGTTTATTATGTTTATCGGCGGATTTTACAAAACTGCTATCCATTTTTATGGCTTTGCTTTAGCTTTTACATGGTTAATAAATAAATCCAACGCTAAATGGGTTATTACTATTTTTGGTTTAGCACTTCCGTTTCTTTCCATACTACGCTTTGAAAATTTAGATGTTCAACGATGGAAAGGGATGGAGGGAGGTATCTACAATATCTGGATATATGCACTCCTCCCCTTACTCATATTGCTCATTATTAAAGTAAAGCAGAAACATAGAAAGTAAAAAGGAGGATATCCATGCCTATAACTATGGAATTACTGAAAGCTGACCCTTTCTTAGGCTTTTTAATATTCGGAGGGTTAGCTTATGCTGTCATCTTATTACTCGTACTTATATATCACATATTTAAAAGGATCTTTCACTAAATTATTCGTTAGGATGTAATGATCCATCTAGTAACCCGGTATTTAAAACTTCGATCTCCACCTTTATTTCATAGGGAACATTGGCAAATTCTTCACTCCAATTATCTTTTACGTTGTTCCAGACTTTGGGATACTTATTCCGTAGCGCTGCCCCAAACCCAAAAATATCTGCTTGAAATTCTTCCTGTGCTTTCGTAATAACTTGTTCTACCTTATCTTTCACTTCTTTTTCTGCCGTTTTTTCAAGTTCTACTGTTACTTGCGCAAGTTCTTTTCTTGTTTCGGTTTTTTGTAATTCCTGACGTTCTGCAACTTCCAATTGTTGCTTTATTTCAACTGTAAAGGAGATATCCCTTTGATTCGTTACTTCGGGCTTAATAGTTGAATTAATATTAACTAAATTCAGTGTAATAAATTTATCCTCTTTATAAGGAAAAGTTAGTGCACCTTGTTGGCTATTTCTGTGAATGGTAGTGATCCAATTATACGCACTTGTTTCATCATTATTCATAAACCCAACAAGTTTATCTTTTTTAAAAGCTGCTCCACCAGACAAATGCACATCAGGTTCTGCACTCTGTTCATTCTGTTGAAAAGTTATAACACCTAATACGGGATTTTGCCCTTGCCTCAATGATTGCTTATAAAACTTCAATAAATTAAACGAAACAGCTTCATACTCTGCATTGTCAAATAAACCATTAAGAAAATCGGCAGGAACCTTTGCGATACTATTTTTTTGCTTCTCCAGAACGGAAGAAGCACTTGTCCCCCTTGTCACGCCTAGCCACACATAACTTCTCACTACCTGTTCTCGTTGAAATGTTTCGAATATGGGTAGTAATCCTTCTCGGGCAACTTCTTCACTGACAATCACTACTTTGTTATGTGCATAGAAGCCTTTTCGATCTATTTTATGATTTGTTTTCCTTAATAATTCAGACATCGACCTTCCTGTTACCGAGACCGTTAAAAAAGGTTCGTCTTGAGAAGAGACAAATGTACTCTCAGCTGATGGCCTTAAAAATTCTGAGGTAAGCTGATATTCTCCTGATTGTTGATCCATATCAATTGCCATCGCAGCCACAATCCCAACCTCTGTTAATTCCTCTACATCCCAACACCCACTCAACAAAATCACCATAAAAAAAGGTACTATTTTCTTCATAAGTTGTCACTCCTAGGATGTATTTAATATTTCTTGCGAAGAACGGATCTTGGCTTACTTTGTAAACTCTTCAATGGCGTTCTCACAAATGTATCTCTCCATTCCTTCAGCACTGCGGGTGCGAACGGTGTAAGATAAGGAACACCAAACGATCTTAAGGAACAAAGATGGGCAACGATGAACATTGTCCCGAGCAGTAAACCATAGAATCCGAAGGTTCCTGCTAACAACATCAGGAAAAAGCGAACTAAAATGACAGCATTATTGATTGCAGTCACAACAAAACCGGTAATAGCTGTCAATGCTACTACAATAACCATTGGTGCTCCTACTAACCCAGCCTGTACTGCAGCTTCACCAATTACTAATGCTCCCACAATACTTACAGCTGAACCGATAGGTCGAGGCATTCGGACCCCAGCTTCACGAAGCAGCTCAAAAATAACAGTCATGATTAAGGCTTCTAATAAAATCGGAAAAGGTACTCTTTCCTCAGCAGCAGCCATCGTTGTTAATAATAAAGCTGGCACCATTTCATGATGAAATGTAGCCGCCGCTACAAATACTGCTGGAGTAGCAACAGTTAGAAATAAAGCGATCATTCGAATAAAACGAATTAATGATGTAAATTGAAACTTGGTATAATAGTCTTCTGGCACTTGCATTGATTCAATAAATAAGTAAGGTATGGTTAATACAAATGGGGTCCCATCACACAATATCGCCACTCGACCTTCCAGTAACTTTGCAGCAACTTTGTCAGGTTTTTCACTGTTACCTACCGTCTGAAAGATAGACTTAGGATGATCTTCAATATATTGCTCTAGATAACCAGATTCTAATACAACATCCGTCTCGATCGATTCAAGCCGTTTTCTTAGTTCATCTACTGTCTCTTGCTTAGCAATACCATCTATGTAGCCAATCCGAACTGGAGTTTTCGTATTTCCCCCAATGATGAACTCTTCAAAAATTAAATGAGGATTATTTATCTTCCGGCGGATTAAAGAAGTGTTAGTAGTAATGACTTCGTTAAAACCTTCTCTTGACCCTCGGACCGTTGATTCCGTGTTAGGTTCTTCTACCCCTCGCGACTCATAAGATTCTGTACTGATTAGTAATGCACTGTCAAACCCATCGATAAATATTGCAGTTTGTCCTCGAAGTATTTTTTCGATAACATGATCAAGATTAGAAGTCTTATCTACAGAAGATGCTTTGATAATATTAGAATCCATATAGGAAACTAATGAATGATCGTTTATTTCCTCCTCCAATAAATCAATTCCTAATAACGGCTCTAAGACATTATCATGAATAAACTCTTCTCTAACGATACCTTCTGTATAACAAATAAATGACTCAGTATTCTTCTTATCCTTTAACTGCAAATCTCTGAATTGGATATCAACACTATTTTTAAAGATACTCTTTAATGTTGAACGATTATCCTCGAGCACCGTTTTCACTGTTTGATTCTTTTGCTTAGGTTGTTGAGATTGATTATTCTTTCGGACTTTCCAATGTCTCCTCATTTTTTCTACCTCATCTCTTGTTGACATACATAGTTGTATTATTTGTAGAAAGATAGAATAGATACAAAAAACCGAGCAAAAATTTGCCCGGTTTAACACTCAGTCAATGCTCTCTTTAATAAAAGCCATCATATCTTGTGTAATATCAACACCTGTGCAATCATAAATGTTTTTAAAATGGGCGTTGGAATTGATTTCACACAAAATCGGTTCATCATTTTCTCCAAAAAGGAGATCAACACCTGCAAAATCTGCACCAACTAATTGACTACAACGAACCGCCAACTCCTGCTCTCTTTCTGATGGCTGGTAACGAAACATTTTACCACCTGCAGTCACATTTGCACGGAAATCTTGCTCTGATTTTCTTAACATAGCTGCCACTACTTGGTCTCCAACAACATTTAAGCGCACATCTCGACCATAGCTTGATGCAATGTATTCTTGATAAAGGTGTGGCTTATGCTGTAATTCTTTCACTTTTTGACGTAATTGCTGCTCATTTTCCATTAAATATACTTGTTCACCAAAGGATCCAAATGCTTCTTTAATAACCATAGGAAAGCCCAATGTTTCGATTACTTGATCAAGATGACTGTCGTCTTCTAACGAAACAAAAATCTTCGGGGCAATGATCGTCTTTGGCATTCGAATACCATGATTCGCTAACTGTTGATAGGTTAATGCTTTATCATCACATATTTCAATCGCTTTTGCAGAATTAAATAAACGCAATCCCTGTACTTCCAATTGCCTTGCCAAAAATAAATCCTTATCCCAGAAGAATACAAAGTCTGGATCAGTTTTTTTCGTTAATATTCTTGTTTCACCTTCTTCGATAGCAACGAGTAATTGATTATTAGCGAGCACATCTATTTCAAAGTCAAACGTCTCCGCTGTTTCTCGTAACCATTCGATTTGTTCGGCAAATTTCTTTGTGTATAGATTACCATTGTAAATAATCCAGCCTCTTTTCCCCATTGCAAATCCTCCTAAGAAAAGCGCAGAGCGCCCGTTTAGAAACGTAGCGACTGGAACGCATCAACTGAGATAAAGGAATCACGGTGAGTTTACGAACCGATGATGACTTATCGTAGGGCGATTCGTGAAGTCGCCTAGTTTCTGGGCGTTCGGAGCTAGACATCTGCGCAAATTTTATACTTTCTTGTCTCCTAGGAAAAACCGGCAAACCCCGCCGGTCCTTTATTACTTTAGTAGTAATGATGAAATATTTGAACAGCTTTACCACCGCTCCGGCTGCCCACTTCCCTTTCCGTGGGGTTTGTCCTTCAGCTAACTTTTTCGAGCCAAAACCGCTCGAAAAAGTGGATCTTCAGGCCAAACGATTCCCACAGGAGTGAAAGTGGGCGGCCTTCGCTTTATGCATGTGCTACAACCTTTGTCAGATCTGGCAACTTGGCTTATTACCCTAGTGAAGCGCAACAGATTTAGCATGGGGATATGCTAATAACGTGAGACTCCCTCAGCGCGCCCAGTGAGGTTTATATGATTAATGGAACAAGCCGGTTTCTCTCGATTTCTTCATTAATTGATGTGTATACTTATTCAGGCGTGCTTTGAACAGAGCTCCAACGATCAATGCTACAAGCCCGAATGCCGACAGAACGATGACATCGTGTTGGACTTTACTCCATACAATTCCTCCAACTGCCTCTCTCATCAAATTAATCGCATAGGTAAAAGGAAGATAAGGGTTAATTGCTTGGAAAAACTCTGGCAATAAGTCGACTGGATAGGTTCCACCAGCACCAGCAATTTGTAAAACAAGAAATACGATGGCTAATGCTTTACCAATGTCACCAAAAACCGATACTAAGGTATATACAATCAAAATAAATACAATGCTTGATAACAAGCCAAATAATATAAACCAAATTGGTTCCCTTATTTCTACACCAAGAAGATACATGTCACCTAATGTCACGATAATGGTTTGAAAGAACCCGATTGTGATAAAGGTGAATAATCTGCCAAAATAAATCTGTCTTCCTGTATAGGTCTCTACATGGTGAGGATCTGTTGCCAATAGTGAAATTAACAGCAATCCACCGACCCATATCGCTAAAACCGTGTAGAATGGCGTCATTCCCGTTCCATAATTATCAATGGAGAATAACTTATTTTGATTTAACATGACTGGTTCCTCAAAAAAGGTTCGTTCCGCATCAGGATCATTTTGTAATAAATCAATAATTTCTTCTAAATCCGTTTCCCCTTCGACACTTCGGATTTTATCTGCGAGTTCATTAATTTTGCTATGAATGTAAGGATATTCTGCTAATACATTTTGCAGCATCTCTTCTCCATCTGTTAAATTGGCTGCTGTTCTATTTAATATTTCTTGCGCTTCTGGTATCGTATCTTGAACTTCTGTTAAGATATTTCTAGCTGACTCTAACGTACTTTTAGCATGCTGAATTTCTTCTTTGATTCTCGGTTCAATCGTTTCTTGATACTCAGTAATAAAGGCATCCAATCGGTCATTTGTAAATTGTGCCGTTTCTTTTAAGTTCGCCATCATTTCTTCTAATGCTTCATTATGTTCTGCAATCATCTCATCAGCTTGGTTCAATTGTTCTTGTAATTCTTGTAATGTTGCTTTCATCGCAGTCACTTGATTTAGTGCATCTTCTATCTGCTCTTGATTATTTTGCTGATTGTCTTCTTCATTTGTATTTCCTTCAGCTCCCTGATTGTCTTCTCCATTTTGATCTGGATTATCCGCTGTTTCTTGATCCTGATTTGGCTCTTGATCTTGCACTTGACGTAAAATTTCCTCGATAGATTCAATCGAAGTAATGGTACTATCTATTTGATCATTCCAACTGTTTATTTGTTGATTGATATCTGGGAACTCCTGTGAAGAGAGATCGACAGATTCTAAAAATTCATTAGTATCCTGCACTGCTTGCTGAATCGTTTCTAAGTCTTCGTTTACACGTGGAGCTATTTCATCTAAGCGCCCTTCTGCTTCATCTATAAATGCTAAAGTCTCATTTACGGTTGAAAGTCCTTGATCGGTCGCCTCTTTCACTCTAGGAATAAGACTATTAGCATCATCAATCATACCCTCTGCATTTTCTGCATCTGCCAACGTTTCATCTAAGGTATTTTTAATTTCCGGCAGCTTTTCTTCAATTGTATAAATATAGTCTTCAAATTTGATAATGTCTGGCAGTGAATTTTCCAATTCAATACCGATCTGGTTAAACATATCAAAGATAACGCCATTAACCGTTGAAATAAAGCTTGAGCTTATCTCTTCAACAATGACGGTAGCTCCTTTATCGGTTATTTTCGGAGCAATTGCGTTTATTTTTTCATTAACGTAATACTCTACCTCTGCTTTTTCTGGCTGGCCACTGATCACTGTAGCCAACTTCTCCGAAAAATCTTCTGGAACCACAATGACAGCAAAGTAGTCTCCATATTCTAATTTGTCCATGGCCCCTTCTTCATCGACGAACTGCCAATCCATAGAGTCATTACTTTTTAGTGTTTCTACTAATTCATTGCCGACATCGATGTCCTCCTCACGAACGGAAGCACCGGTATCATTATTCACTACCCCGACTTTAATTTGATCGGTTTGACCATACGGATCCCATGCTGCTTCAATATTCATCCAAGCATATAACGAGGGAAGGATCATGAGGCCGCCTATTAAAATTGCAGCAACCCAATTAGTAATAATATTCTTCATATCGGTTTTATATAGATGTAAACTATTTTTCATATTTTCGCCTTCTTCTACTTAAAATCAACAAAACCAATTATACCCAACTACATCTTTCGAAACAAATGTTAATTATTTTTTAGACATTATTCAATCTGTTCAAAGGCTTTTTCGTATAATCTCGCTGTTTCGATAAACCGTTCGACTTCTGAGGATGTTCCCATTACAACTGAGATAAGTCTTACACCGTTCCTCTCAACAGTTCCGGTGAAACAATAGCCAGCAAGATCGGTATATCCAGTCTTCAAGCCGTCTACCCCATCAAAAGCTAAGTCTCCTTTCAGCATCCAATTCGTATTATCATATTCCTGGTTATTTAAAAGGTATGTAGGCTGATTACTAGTCTCCAACAATTCCGGATATGTCGTAATCAAATGCTCCGCAAGTTTCGCTAAATCCTGTGCCGACATCATATTTGTATCATCTACACTCCCGACAGAATAATAATCACCCAAATGCAAATTATCTAATCCAGTGCTGTTTACAAACTGTGTATCCTCCAGCTGTAACTCTTGGGCTCGCTGATTCATTTGCTGTACAAAAACTTCTTCACTTCCAGCTAATTCTTCCGCTAATGCGATGGTTGCACCATTTGCAGAGTGAATTGCCATCGCCTGAAACAATTCTGCCACCGTATAATCACGTTCTTTCGATAAATCTACTGAAGCATATCCTGGTTGGCGGGAGATAGTGTATGCATAATCACTTATTTCTATATCACGCTCCCATTTCAGTTCTCCATTCTCAATTGCTTCTAAAACAAGTAATTCCGTCATCATCTTTGACATGCTTGCTGTAGGTAATGGTATATCACTATTTTTTTTATAAATAACATGTCCTGTATCGGCATTTATTAAAAGAACAGAACTTGCCTCTAAATCGATATCGGTAATATTCCAAAACCTGTCTAATGGTCGATCGGGATATAGCAACTCTTTTTTTACTTTTTCTGTCTGAGGAGACTTGTTAAATGGTAATGCTGCTTGGTCTCCCGCTTGATAACAGCCACTTAACAACAATAACACCACGAGTAATAATCGTTTCATTTTTCATACCACCAAAACTTTTTCTTTCAGTATAGCATAAATTACATAAGCCTCTAGACTTAGAAAAGTTACGTCTCAAGAGCAATACACAATTGGATAATTAAGGTATAAAATGAAATCGCTAGGTAGATATAGTTTGTCCACAACTTAGATAATCATTCAAAAACAACTTTTATCAGGGGACTTAGCACTGTAAATAATATGATCCAGGAGGAGATACCATTGAAGTGGTTAAGATTTATTATTGAAAGGAAAATCCTTGTCAGTTTGCTTGTTGTGCTTATTTTAGTCTTAGGAATTCAGTCAATTTTAAAGTTAGACAGGGAACTGCTACCATCAGTCAATATGGATGGGGCATTTGTGGATATCATGGCAGGAGATATGTCTGCGCTTGATGTTGAGCAAACCATTACCAACCCCCTAGAGAATGAGATCAAAGGAATTGATGGAGTAGAAAATGTTGCTTCTACCTCTTATATAGGTAGAACTAATGTCAGTATTATGATTGAAACAGACCGAGGGGATGAGGTTTTTCAAGAGATAGAAAATACCATCCACACTGTAGCTTCTAGCAATGATAATATTCAAGATTATCAAGCAGGGCAATTTAGTACAGAGGGAGATTATGAATTTTACCTAGATTTATCTGGCGAAGATATGGTGGAGATGACAGATTTTGCTGAGAATATATTGGAACCTCGATTAGAAAACCTTCGGGAAGTTAGAGATGTTGCTTTAGAGGGAGGCTACAAGCAGGAAATCATTGTATCATTTGATCGAGATGAAATAATGGAGCAAGGACTTGACCTTCAGCAAATTATTACTACTATCCAAGAGGTAAACCGAGAAGCGGCTATTGGGCAATTCGAAGGAGAAGAAGATACTCCGTCCTTAAGATGGCACTCCGCTTTAGATTCAACTTCCAGCATTGAGGATATACCAATTCAAGGCCAAAATGAAACGATTGTATTAAAAGATATCGCAGAGGTTTCCCTTCAACCGCAAGAAAGTAATTCTATCGTTTGGAAGAATGGATCGAAGGATTTCATCATGATACAAATTGGTCGAGTTGCAGACGTAACTCAAATTGAAATGGCTCACGCTGTCCGTGATGAAATAAAAGAGATAAGAGAGGAAGGACTTATAAATGGATTTGAACTACACGAGGTTGTAGCCCAAGCTGATTATGTAGAAGATTCTCTTAACGGCGTAACGGCAAACATTCTTATTGGCGGGATTTTATCAATATTTATTCTATTTCTCTTCCTGCGTAATATAAGAGCTACTTTTATTATTGGTTTTGCAATTCCGACTTCTATTTTGCTTACCTTTATTGCTATGTGGCTGTTTGATTATAGTTTTAATATGTTGACGTTAATTGGCTTAGGATTAGGGATTGGGATGATGGTTGACTCCTCTATCGTTATTCTCGAATCAATCTATCGGAAGAAAGAACAGGGCTTGGAGAAATTGGAAGCAATATTAGAAGGAACAAAAGAAGTAGCAACTGCAGTCATCGCCTCTATGCTAACAACGATTGTCGTATTTGTACCAATTGGATTAATTAGTGGAGATATTGGAAGGTTTATGATTATTTTATCGATGATAGTAGCCATTACCTTAGTCAGCTCTGCCCTTATCTCCTTTACCGTTATTCCAACTTTTGCTCATCGTTTTTTAAAAATCCGTAAAAGCCGTGCAAAAACAAAAGATGGTTGGATTATCAATAGCTACACCAGATTCGCTCAATGGATTGTCAAGAAAAAACGTAATAGCTTCGCCATCATTAGCTTGTTTATCTTTATGTTTGCTGGTTCACTCTTTTTAGTCTCGAAAATACCAATGACAATTATGCCAGATGTGTATAACCGTTATGCAGAAATGATGATTGAATTAGAACCAGGTGTATCCATCTCTGAAAAGAATGAGGTTGTCCAAGAGATTAATCGAGAACTAGAAGCGATACAAGATGTAGAAGCGAACTATGCGATGGACGATGGTGGCTTACTGTTCAGTATTATTAATTTGACCAAAGGAGATGCCATTACTAAAGAGCAAAGCGAAGTTAACGAAGAAATCCTGAAATCGTTACGAGAATTGCAAGACACACAGCCGATTAAAAGTGTGCAAAGTGCATTCTCGGAAGGTGGTGGGCAACCAATCCAAGTGATGATAAAAGGGGATAAATTGGAGGAACTTGAATCCATCGCAACTGACTTCTCCAGTGAATTAGAAGAAATACCAGGGGTTGTC
Source organism: Gracilibacillus thailandensis (assembly GCF_010994055.1). NCBI lineage: Bacteria > Bacillati > Bacillota > Bacilli > Caryophanales > Bacillaceae > Gracilibacillus > Gracilibacillus thailandensis. Next base: position 52,760 of record NZ_WJID01000032.1, read on the forward strand.
GGTGTTAGTCACTCTGGCGAACGTGGTTCCCTTGACGAAGTAATTGAATTGAAAGACGATGCTATCAGTGATAGTGGTCTTAGTTCCCTCTATGTTAAAAATTATATAGAGCAAGCATTTTTAGGTATGCCGATTGACGAAATCGTTGTGGAAGATAAAGAGATACCAGTTCAAGTAGAATGGGACGATGAAATAGATAAGAAAGATGCCTTATTGGCTATGGAAATACCAACAATCGAAGGCGATAAAGCATTGTCTGAATTTATTCGTTTGAATACAACAGAAATTCCAAATCAGATCACACACGATGATGGAACACGGTATGTATCGGTATCTGCTGAATTAGAAGGAAGAGATTTAGGTTCTGTTAATCGCGACATCCAACAGTTAATTGCTGATTTTGAAACACCGGACAGCTATCAAATCGAAACTGCAGGTGACTTGGAACAACAGCAAGAATTAATGATGGAGATTCTCATCATTATCGGGATTGCCATTTTCCTTGTTTATCTAGTAATGGCTGTGCAATTTGATCATTTATTCCATCCAATTATTGTGATGTCCATTATTCCGATGACGATTGTTGGTGTGATTTTAGGTTTATTCTTCACTCAACGGGAATTAAGTGCATTATCAGCTATGGGGATCATCATGCTCATTGGTATTGTTCTCAATAATGCGATCCTGTTTATCGATCGAACAAAACAACTAAGAAAAGAAGGATATATCGTTACAGATGCACTTGTGGAAGCAGGTAGAAATCGAATCCGACCTATTTTCATGACTAGTTTTACAACCGCTGCCGGCATGCTACCATTAGCAATTACAACTGGAACGTCAAGTAACTATCAAGCACCAATGGCGACGGTTATCATTTCGGGATTACTGTTCGCAACGTTTATTACACTATTATTGATTCCTGCGATTTATCGATTATTTAGCTCTAATAAGAAATTAAATAAAGAAGCTAAAGAAGAAGCTTCTATCTCTGCTTAGGTTAATTTGAAAAGGGACATAGATCTTCTTGCTAGTGCCGTTTCCCCTAGCATTCGCATTTTGTTATAGCTTCTGTTTTTTGGCAAGTGAGGTGAAAATTATGCAGATTCCAAGGGGAACTGCCACGCGTTCGAATATCTAGTAGTTAAAGTTTTCTTGTGTCTTCGAGAGTTCTTCTCGAAGACATTTTTTCTCATTTTGATGCTGTTTTGTCCTCGAGAGTCCTTCTCGAAGACACTTTTTCTCATTTCGATGCTGTTTTGTCCTTGAGAGCTCTTCTCGAAGACATTTTTTCTCATTTTGATGCTGTTTTGTCCTCGAGAGTCCTTCTCGAAGACATTTTCTACACTCGATACCTTCTTTCCACATTTAAAAAGACAAACAAACCTTGAATGG
>NZ_WJID01000033.1:0-16885 GCF_010994055.1 Gracilibacillus thailandensis
TTTTCTACACTCGATACCTTCTTTCCACATTTAAAAAGACAAACAAACCTTGAATGGTCTGTTTGTCTTTTAGATTAGCCTAAAATATTATAACCAGAGTCTACATAAACGATTTCTCCGGTAACACCTCTGGATAGGTGGCTCAGCATTGCTACTGACATGTCTCCCACTTCTTCTTGTGTCACATTTCGTTTTAAAGGCGATTCTGCTTCAATTTTGTGTAAAATCTCATTGAATGATGGAACACCTTTGGCAGCTAACGTTTTGATTGCACCAGCAGAGATAGCATTTACACGAATATTATGTTCTCCTAAGTCCATCGCTAAGTATTTAACAGTAGACTCCAATGCTGCTTTGGCAACACCCATCACATTATATCCTGGCACTACACGTTCTGCACCTAAGTAACTCATCGCCATAATCGACCCACCTTCAGCCATTAAAGGCTGTGCTTCACGAGCTACTGCAATTAATGAATATGCACTAGTATCTTGTGCAAATGCATAGCCGTCACGAGATGTTTCAACAAAACGGTTTTTCAGATCTTCTCCATGTGCAAAAGCGATTGAGTGCACGACACCATGAATGGTACCGACTTCATCAGCAATTTTACTGAATGCTTCTTTGATACTATCATCATTGTTGACATCACAAGGAAGTACCAGCTTTGCGTCTAGGTCTGACTTTTCCAGCAATTTTGTTAGTTTTGCTAAAGAACGCTCCTTACGATACGTAAAAATTAGGTTGGCACCTGCTTGATGCAAGGATTGCGCAACGCCCCATGCCAGACTTCTCTGATTTGCTACACCCATCACTACGACATTTTTTCCTTTTAATTTTAATAAATCTTCCATAACGTCCTCCTAATAATACTTGATTATGCCTTAACTGAGTTTTACTTAATATTTGGTGTTAGTACCTACTGCTAATTATCTTTACTATAACATATTTTTCCCGAAATAAAAATGATTCATATGTGTATAATACCGTTTAAAATAGATAAAGTTAAGAAAAAAGACAGGTGATGGATATGATTATAGGATTAGCGATTATCAGTATTATCATTGCGCTCATTTCGCTACTTTACACATTAAAGGTCGGCAAAACTGTAAATCAACAAAAAGGTGAACATGATACAGATACGAAAGCAACAGCGAAACACCCGATACTGTTCAATCCGATTTTTTTAACATATATTTTCGGTTTTGGAGGTTTAATTCTATTTATTTTTTATCTCACGTCTAAATATTATTAACGTTTTATGTTAAAAACTTTCCCTATACTATTGCATTCTCTCACTATTATTGGAATAATTTTAATAATAAGCTTTTCTTAAAATAATAGGAGGGATGTGTAATGGATTTTTTGTTGGATTGGTTAAGCACAATTAACGAAGAAGGTGCAGCGATACTTGGTGAGATTGGCGGATGGGTATGGGGACCTCCCCTACTTATTTTATTAGTCGGGACAGGTTTATATCTAACATTCCGACTGGTCTTTTTGCAGTTTAAGTTGTTACCTTATGCATTAAAACTAGCCTTCAGCAAAAACCAGGATAAATCGTCCAAAGGGGATATCAGTCATTATCAGGCATTAACGACAGCGATGGCAGCAACCATCGGTACTGGTAATATCGCCGGTGTCGCTACAGCAGTTGTTGCAGGGGGACCTGGTGCTGTCTTTTGGATGTGGATTACTGCATTAGTCGGCATGGCTACCAAATATGCGGAGGCATTGTTAGCTGTGAGATTCCGTGTTGAAAATGAAAATGGCGAAATGTCGGGCGGTCCGATGTACTATTTGGAACGAGGTCTAAAAAACAAACCAATTGGTAAATTTTTAGGTGTATTATTTGCGATTTTCGCTTCAATTGCGGCGTTTGGTATTGGGAACATGGTGCAGTCTAATACGGCAGCTTCATCATTAGAGGAATCTTTTTCGATTAGTCCATTTATTACTGGTATTGTTTTTACCGTTTTAGCTGCTTTAGTTATCATTGGCGGGATTAAAAGTATTGGTAAGGTGACTGCTTTCTTTGTTCCAGTGATGGGTGCATTTTATATTTTGGGTGGACTTATTCTTATTGTTTTGAACTTTGATTTAGTGCCTGGAGCAATCTCTTTTATTTTTGAAGATGCGTTTACTGGTAGTGCTGTTGGTGGTGGTATCCTTGGTACCGTCATCCGCTATGGAGTAGCACGTGGTGTATTTTCCAATGAAGCTGGTTTAGGTTCTGCACCAATTGCGGCAGCGGCAGCCCGAACTGATTATCCAGCAAGACAAGCGTTGGTTTCGATGACACAAGTTTTCTTTGATACGATCATTGTTTGTTCGATTACAGGTATTACCATTGTTATGGCAGGCCAATGGGACGCTGGGTTAGATGGATCAGCATTAACTAGTGCTTCCTTTGCTCAATTCCTAGGGACATCAGGGTCTTACATTGTAACATTTGGTATTTTATTCTTTACCTTTTCTACGATTCTTGGATGGTCTTATTACGGTGAAAAATCTATCCATTACTTGATGGGTGCTAAAGGTGTCAGAGTTTATCGTTATATTTTCATCGCCTTCGTCTTTATCGGCGCAGTTGTATCACTAGATGTTGTATTCAACTTCTCCGACGTAATGAACGGTTTAATGGCCTTTCCAAACTTGATTGGTCTACTAGCATTATCTGGTATTGTCGTGGCAGAAACGAATAAGTTTTTGAAGGTTAAAAAAGAAGAAAAGTAATGGTATTTTCGGTGGGCGGTTAGCCACATACCAATATTATGATATGCATCAAGTTATAGGAGCTACTTTAGCTGCCGTAAAAAAAGAATGGGAAGAATAAGAAAGGAAAGGTTCCGCCATCGTAATCTGAGATGGTCGGGACCTTTTTGGTTGGATCCCTCACTAAAAATATCTTTTGAACTAGTTTTCCTTCTAAACTCACCAATAATCGAAAGCGCTTTATTTAAATATATTTACCTATTTATTATATTTTTTTCATAAAAACCATTGACATAACGCATGATTTATTAAAAAATAACAATTAGAAAGCGATTACATTTATCTTTTCAGAAAGGAGGTATTTCGGTTTTTATCGAAATCGCTTTCGTAAACAATCAGAGGAGGGTTTCTGTGAAATATATATTAAAAATTTGTTTTCTAATGTTCATAATAGTGCTTACTTTCCCTGTTGACACACTAGGATTTGAAGGTGAAGAGAAATTGGGATTAGGGTCTTATTCTAATCAATTACCTCCAGGAGCTACAGATGTACAGGAAACGATTTACCAAACTCCACAGGTAGACGAAAAGATGCCTACCAATGATTGGTGGAGTAATGTTGCTTGGGATCAATACTCTACCGCTCAGTATCCACATCCGTTAGCTGTTAAAAATCAAGAGGATGGTTTTAGAATTTATAACCCTAGTCACAGAATAACTGGTAATGATGCATGTGTTTGCGGATGGATTAATGACATCCATGACTTTACCGTTGGTCATTCTAATGTTAATACCTTCCCAGATACAAAAGTGGACAATTTTAATGACTGGTTTGTTTCTACACAATTTCAAGAAAGTAATAATACCATGAATGTAACTTACGGTCATGGTTCTCCTTTTGTATTCTTTACTTTTACAGGAGGTAATCCGGAAATAGATTTTTATACCTCTCCTACCATTTGGTCCGGTGATGCAAACAGCCCCGTCCTTGGTATTACGATTGAAGGAAGTCATTATGGATTATTTGGCCCAAGTGGTAGTACATGGGATGGCATTGGTACTTCCACATTAACTAATCATTTAAATAATAAAGATTACTTCTCGATTGTTGCATTGCCAGATCAATCAGAAGCGACACTAGCTAAATTTCAAGAATATGCTTATTCTCATGTTACCGACACAAAAGTGGATTGGCATTACGATGAAACAACAAGCGAAGTAATTACGACTTATCAATACACAACCACCGCAAAAGAAGGGTCAAATAATGGTACCATCTTTGCTCTCTACCCACATCAATGGAAAAACACTTCACAAGAATTACTAGACTATACCTATAATTCTGTAAGAGGCCTCATGAAAACAGCCGAAGGATCTCAATTCGAAACCAAAATGAAATTTACTGGAGTACTTCCATCACTACCTAATGAAGGGTCGTATGATTTAGAACAACTCTCCCAATTTATAGACGAAGCAGAAAATGAAGACTATACAGATACTCCAGATACGTACTGGCTAGGTAAACGATTAGGAAAATTAGCTACATTAGCTCCAATAGCAGAACAAGCTGGAGATTCTACTGCTGCAGATAATTTCCGAACTGAAATAAAAAGTCGGTTAGAGGATTGGTTTACAGCTAGTGATTCACAAGGGAATTTAAATACTTCCGAGCTATTTTACTATAATGATAATTGGGGAACTTTAATTGGTTATCCTGATAGCTTTGGAAGTGCTGAGGAATTAAATGATCACCATTTTCATTATGGATATTTCATTAAAGCTGCTGCAGAAATCGCCCGGGTTGATCGAAATTGGGCCGAAGATGATCAATGGGGACAAATGGTTAAATTATTAATTCGTGATATTGCAAATTGGGATAGAAATGATAATCAATTCCCTTTCCTGCGAAACTTTGATCCTTATGCTGGACACTCTTGGGCATCCGGTCATGCTAGATTTGATGACGGAAATAATAATGAATCCTCTTCCGAAGCGATGAATGCATGGGCAGGTTTAATTTTATGGGGAGAAGCTACTAATGATCAAACCATTAGAGATCTGGGTATTTATTTATATACAACTGAAATGAATGCCATTAATGAATATTGGTTTGATGTAAATGAAACTAACCACCATGAGGATTTCACTCGTTCTACAGCTAGTATGATATGGGGTGGAAAAACGGTTGGAGATGCTGTTTGGTGGACAGCTAACCCTGAAGAAGTCCATGGCATAAATTGGTTGCCCATTACAGGTGCTTCTCTTTATTTAACACACTATCCTGCTTATACAGAAAAAAATTACCAAGCTTTAATTAACGAGAATAATGGAACCGATTTCGATGTATGGGAAGATTTGATCTATATGTATAGAGCCATTTCTAATATCGAAGATGCCAAATCACTTTATGAGTCGAATATCGACAATTTAACTCCTGAGGCCGGGAACTCGAAAGCTCATTTATATCATTGGATTTATAATCTTGATGTTTTAGGCAATGCCGATCCTTCTATAACAGCTGATTATCCAATATATGCGGTATTCAATAAGGCTGGAAACAAAACCTACGTTGTCTATAACATGACGAATGAACAAAAAACGGTTCAATTTTCAGATGGTTATACGTTAACAGCAGAACCTAATAGTTTTACAACCAGTACTAATGATGATGGGAACGAAGATGACGATAATGGAAGTGAAGAGCCAAATCAAGTAATCCTTCCTGCCAAGATAGAAGCTGAAGATTATCAAGATATGTATGGTATCCAACATGAAACAACAACAGATATAGGTGGAGGAGAAAATATTGGTTATTTTGATGTTGGAGATTGGTTGGACTATACAATTGAAGTACCAGCCGAGGGCGATTACTATATCGATTATCGCGTTGCAAGTAATACGTTCAATGGACAATTTCAGCTACTATTAAATGATGACACTATAGATACAATAGATGTTCCAAATACAGAAGGATGGCAATCTTGGACAACATTATCTTCGACTATACATTTACCAGAAGGTGTCCATCAATTAAGGTTATATGCAACAGGATTTGAGTTTAACATAAACTGGTTTGAAATATCTACCCTGCCTGCTGATGATGAAGAGGATGAAAACCATTCAACAGATGATTACACTGTCAACGTTCAACAAGATGATACCAATAATCAGCTATTTATTGCATTTACGCCAACTACAGAGGCAGAATACGTAGACATTCATTACGTAGTGAATGGTTCTATTCAACAAAATTTCCGTATGACTAATAATGGTGGTGACTGGCAACAAACGATTAACAACTTTTCACAGGAAGATCATTTAGAATATTGGTTTACTTATGAAAAAGAAGGGTTACAATATGATTCTCCTCATTATTTTATAGAATAACTATTATACATTTAAATAAACATCCCTGTATAGATCATGCTATACAGGGATGTTTGTCTGTTATTGTTATTTAGAGAGACTTTTGGGCTCATTGTCGATAGCCATAGTAGAGTCTCTTTCCACTAAACTAACAGGTACTGTAATACTTAATGGTATCTTCTTCTTCTGGTCAATTTGTTTTAACAATAAATCTGCAGCCTGTATTCCTAGTAAATCTGTGTCCTGTCTAATCGTAGTTAAAGGTGGTGTTGTATGTTTTGCCAATTCAATATCATCAAAGCCAACTACAGATATATCCTCTGGAACTTTTAAGCCATGGTTTTGAATAGCCTTCATTGCTCCTAGTGCTATCATATCCCCCGCTGCAAAAACGGCTGTAGGTCTATCTTTAAGAATGAGCAGTTTTGTCATCGCCTCTAACCCTGCTTCAAACTCAAAATAACCGCCATTTACAATGAATTCTTCTGGTAAATCTAATCCATATTTTTTTACTGCTGCTTCAAATCCTTCTCGTCGCTCTCTACCTGCAAAAGTTTTTTCGTCTGCGGCGATGTGAGCTATTTTGCGATGCCCTAATGAATAAAGATAATCCACTACTAGCTCACTTCCATAGCCATTATCACTATTCACTACACTTACATGTTTACTACTTAAATCAATAAACACACTAGGCATATCATGTTCTAATAGTTCCTTTACCTCTTTGTTGAAATCTAATGGTGAAACAACAATTATACCGTCGACTCCACGTTGTTTAAATCGTTCAATATAACTTCGTTTTTGATTTTCTACATTGCGAGAAACAAATAGTAAATCATAACCGAACTCCTCTACTCTCTTTCGAAAACTTTCAATAACAGCGCTAAAAAAAGGATGTTTCATCCCAATATCAAGATCCTCAATAAAAACTACCCCAACGGTCCAATACTTCTTTGTCATTAATGACCTCGCATTGGAGTTTGGATGATACCCAATCTCTTCGATGGTTTCCAATATTTTTTTCTTCGTTTTTTCACTAACATCTGGATAGTTATTTAATACTTTCGAAACAGTTGTTATTGAAAAACCTGCTTTTTTTGCTATATCGTATATAGTAGGCATACATTCCACTCCTAACGTACATCCGCCCATCATATTACATTTCTAAACGAAAGAAATTTTATATAGGATATTCGGCTGAGCTTACTTTTCTCGATTTACGATAAAATGCATTAACTGCTTTAAAAATGGGATGTCTTTTGGCAAAGCCTCCAAAGCTTCTACTGCACCACAATAGTGTTTCCACATTTCTTTCTTAGCTTGTTCCTCACCTAACACTGTGACGAAAGTAGAGCTATTATTTTGCCGGTCGATACCTGCTTGTTTTCCTAAAACAGCTGAGTCTCCTTCAAGATCTAACAAGTCGTCTTTAATCTGAAAGGCAATTCCCGCATGATGTGTAAATTGCTTGATCGCCTCTATCACTTCATCCTTTGCACCTGCAACGATGGCTGGCATCATCAACGCTGCTTCAAATCCGATCCCAGTCTTATATAAAGAGAGTTTCGTTAATTCCTCAATAGACAATTGCTTTCCTTTCGCTTCTAGGTCCATGAACTGTCCATTACACATGTCTTGTGTCATTTGTGTCGAATATGCTATCAAGTCTAAGATTTTGTCTGCATCATATCTTCGTAACCTCGTCTGTTCCTGTACTGCTTTTTGCGTCATCCATAAGGCGGTTAACTCTGCTACAGCACTACTATATTTCTCATGTACGGTTGGTCTTCCCCTACGTATTGGTGCATTATCCTGTGAAGGTAGATCATCGAAAATTAATGAGGCGGTATGCATATATTCGATAGCTTTCAATAATGGAATAACATCCTTACCTGCCAAACCAAACCCTTCTGTTGCCATCACCCAAGTCATGATAGGTCTTAATCGTTTGCCATCCCCTTGTAAACTGTAATTAGCAGCATCAATGATAGCATGTTGTTCTTTAGGTTCAATCATTAAGAATTGATTGATGGCATGACGCGCACTTTCCAATGTTCGTTGGAATTTCACTTTCTCTTTATCTTGCTGATCGATTGTAGCTATCATTTTGTCACGGAGTAGTTTATCAAAGAAAGCAACATTCTTCGTTCGCTCTACCATCTTTTCCAAAAAGGAAATAAAAGATGGACTGATAGAAAATGTCTGCAACAATTCTCTGTATTGCTGCATGCCAAGAAGTTTTCTTAATCGTTTCAGACCATTCGTCACTCGATCTAATATGATCTCTCGCGTTATTTCATCATTTTGATAGACATGATGAATTAAATAAGAGATGACTGACCAATACATCTCAAAAGGATTGATTAAATCAGGCCGTTTATCTCGGTATTTAAGAAAATACGTATATGGTGTCACACTACCCGATGCCATGTCTTGATCGATATCAGCTAGATCATCTGCCAACTGATTGTATATACCGTAATAAAACATATGCTCTTCGACCTGATCATTCGCTGAAAAGGTTTGAAACGAGCGCACAATCATTCGCGATGAGGAAGATTTCAAAATAATCGGTATATACAATTCTTCATTCGTATAATTAGGATTATCTAACCTTTTATTGCGATCTATTTCCTGGGCATGAAAAAACAAATAAGCATGTTGATAAAAATTATCAAGGTTATCTGGTGGCTGATTGTTCTCCAAATATTGAAAGGCATTAGTTAATTCACGGTAAATTGGTTCAACAATCTCACGATTATCCCCATCCCATGCTGTAAAAGGGATAATCTCCCCTGTTCGTAACGTGTGTCGAATAAGAGAGGCAAACTGCCCCTGCTCTTGATTCGACAATATAGGTGCATCCAATAAGTCGTCAATAAATGGATAGGTTAGACCGTAACAATAGCCAATCCGGACTGCTTTATCCAAACGCTCGGCCCTGACTTGCTGAGATGTTTCCCCTTGTAATTCTTCTATTTCATGCATTAATACACCAGCTATTATTTTGATTAATTTCCGTTGTGCATGCACTTTATCCAATCCTTCTGGAATGAGTGATGACACATGCTTTAGTTTCTCAATCAGCCAGAAAAAGGTTGCTTCTAATGATTCCTTTTCAGCTAGTCGGTAAAGCTTCGCCAAGCTGAACCATTCTTGATTCGAATGATGCTGTAAATATGTTCTCACATCCTCGGTTACAGCTGCGATTCTTTGTTGCACTTTGTCTGAGGAAATATCTCTCCCTAAATCACGTAAATAGATATAGGAAATACTTCGATGTAAATAATCATTAAGCATTCCTTTTTTCGCTAGTTGTTGTAGGAATTGTTGGTCTTCTTTTATTGCTATATTGTCATAATTCCAGAAAGATGCTTTTTTCTTTTCTTGATAGTCCTGCAAATCTGCTTTTAATGTTGCCGTAAACTGTGGGTTCTCTAACTGTTGCACTAAGGCTTGAAAATAGGTATGTGCCTTCTTTTCATTTTTTTGAAATTGGTGATCTAGCATATATGTCCATTCCTTATCATATTAGTTAATTGTAGTATATCATTTTATGAAGGAAATAGATGAAACATGTCGGTTATTTTTCCTTTTTATCATAGTGAAAATAATCGATATCTACATAACCACCAGTTTCCTTGGTAGCGTAGTTGAATATCCCCATTCGATATCCCATGAAATGGTCTAATGTATATTTCATTTGAAGGGTCTTTCCGATTGGCTGCCAGTCTTGTCCATCAGCAGAATAATGGAAGGTTACTTCATCAACACTATCCGCAAAATTAAATATCATTTTTAAGTAGATTTGCTCGTTAGTAAACCTTTTTTCTTCCACTACTTTTTCCTGATCATTTCCATCGTTTATTGTCATCGCCACAGCATATTCACCATTTTCCTTTCGTTTGATGCCAACTGTACCGAAATTGCTCTGAAGCGCGATTAACCCTGCAAAATCTCCTAACTTCATGTTGGATGCATCAAGCAAAATAGTACCACTACATACCGGTCCTTCTGTTCGTTGTGTCAATGTATTTGGTGCTGTTAAAACACTTGTTGTCAAATGTCCTGTTGTAAGTCGTAAATAACCCGACCTTTCCGTAACTGACCAATAGCAAGAATCTGGATTGTGATTCCATTGCCAATTTAACGCTAATTCATTTTTTCCATATTCAAAATCATCACTAATTACTAATGGTTTAGGGTCATCAGCAGGAAGATTTATTTCAAGCTTTTCAGGTGCTTTCCCATCAATACCGATCATCGGCCAGCCCTGTTCCCACTCTACAGGTAGGATATATGGAATTCTCCCGACAGCATCATGATCTTGAAACAACATCGCGTACCATTCCTTATTTGGTGTATCAAAGATCGCACCTTGAGCAATTCCTTTATTGCGATAGCCCATATCATCATCGAGAATAACCTTTCGCTCATACTTTCCCAATAATTCTGTGGAGCGATAGCAAACCTGCCTTCTCCGCTGATTACCATCGGACGGCCATTCGATAAAAAGTAAATAAAATTCACCGTTTAATTGATAGGCATGACAACCTTCACAACGTAGCCCGATATTTTCTTTCGGTGTTTCGAGTAATAAGCGATCGACTCCATCCGGTTTTACGGCTGTGAGATCTGCAGTTAGTTCCGTAATACGAATGTCACCGCATCCATAAATAACAAAAACTCTGTCTTGATCAAACAGTAATGCTGGGTCATGATAAATACCATCAATCACCGATCGAGTCCATGGACCATTTTCGATATCTTTTGTTTGATAAACGTAGAATTGATTCATATCATTGCTTGAAAAACAAAGATAATATGTATCATTATGATAACGTAAACTTGTTGCCCATTGGCCTTGACCATAGATCCCTTTTTCATCTTTTAATTGATGTGCCCGATTAGCTTCTAAGCTATCATATACATAAGAGACAATCTCCCAATCTCTTAAGTTATGCGATTTCATAATTGGGCAACCTGGCATCGAATGCATACTTGTACTTACCATATAGAAAGTAGACTCTACTCTAATTACATCGACATCAGGTACATCTGACCAGAAGATTGGATTAGTTACTATAATACTCATTTAAATGCCCTCCCCTAAACTTAACATTTCAATTATCCGCCTAATACAAACAATTATTTCAAAAACAGATCGATTAATCAATTGCTGATTATCTAACTCATGTATTACCTTTATCTTCTCTTACGGTTTTTAGAATACTTTCGTTTATACAAAAAAGGACTGCCTTCGAATAGCAGCCCTAAGTGTTATTAAGTTCCACAAAATGTCTGATATGGTTCATCTGGCTTTGGTGGCAATACAGCATATTCTTCCTGCTCTTCAGAGTATGCGTATGGATTAGACAATGCCTTCAATAATTTTTCCATTACACTGTAATCCTCTTCACTTACCGCTTTTTCCAAAGCTTCTTCAACCAGATAATTCCTAGGAATAATAGACGGATTATTTTCTTTCATTAATTGTCGTGCTTGATCAGTTGTTTCGTTCTGTCGTGCTAATCGTGCTTGCCACTTATCATACCATTTGTCAAAGCCGTTTGCTTGGAAAAGTCTCACCGTTTTATCGAATTGATCTAATGTTAACGAACGAAAGGTGTTTGTAAAATCTGCCTGATGCTGTTCCATCAAGTCTAACAAACGCTGAATTAATGCTAGATCTTCCTCTTCTTCGTCAAACAAGCCTAATTTCTTTCTCATTCCTGCAAGCCAATTTTTTTCATATAGATGCAAGTATTCCTTAATTACATCCTGTGCGGCTTCAAGCGCTTTATCTTCATCGTCATCCAATAATATCAAGATCGCTTCGGCAAAACGGGATAAATCCCAGCCACCAATATCTGGCTGATTGCCGTAAGCGTAACGTCCACGAACATCTATGGAGCTAAAAACTGTTCTTTTATCGTACGTATCCATAAACGCACAAGGACCGTAATCAATCGTCTCTCCACTGATCGTCACATTATCGGTATTCATGACACCATGAATAAAACCTACTAATTGCCAGTTTGCAATCAGTGCAGCTTGGTTCTTGATCACCGCTTTAAGAAAAGATAAGTATTTATTTTCATCGTTTTTTATTTCTGGGTAGTGTCTGTCTATTGCATAATCTGCGAGTTTTTGCAGGTCTTCCTTTTCTCCCCATTGTCTGGCATACTGAAATGTTCCGACACGAAGGTGGCTATTTGCTACTCTGGTTAAAATAGCCCCAGGAAATGCAACTTCACGTTCAACAGACTCTCCTGTCGTTACAACAGCTAAACTTCGGTTTGTCGGAATCTTCAAGCCGTACATTGCCTCACTAATTAAATATTCACGTAACATCGGACCTAATGCAGCCCGACCGTCACCTCCACGGGAATACGGTGTCATTCCTGAACCTTTGAGTTGAATATCTGCTCTTTGTCCATCAGGGGTGATATGTTCACCGAGTAAGACCGCTCTTCCATCACCAAGCATGGTAAAATGGCCAAACTGATGACCTGCATATGCTTGTGCAATCGGAAGTCCACCTTCAGGCAGTCGATTGCCAGAAAAAAGATCAGCACTATCCTCCATGCTCTCTGCATCTAAACCAAGCTCAGTTGCTAATTCACGATTAAACATTACGATTTCCGGGTCATCTACTGGCGTAGGTTGAACACGCGAATAAAAGATGCCAGGTAATCGTTGATAACTATTATCTAAATTCCAACCTTCATTTGTTGTTACCGTCATACTATCTCCTTTCATGAGACATCGACTATCTCATTCACTTAGGTCATTACATACCGGATTACCGGAGAATGCTACATCTAGCATAACACAAGTAGCTCTTGTATTAATATGAGTTGCATTTTCCTTTCTTATTCACGGGAATGAAATTGGAACCTACCACTTCCCTAACTATTTAATAAATGGAGGAAAGCTTTCATGTTCTTCGATAGCCACTTATCTTTATTGATCGCTGAGTAAATTCCTAATGGACAGATACTTTTTATCTCTTCTAATTGGTCGTTATGAAGTTCTTCTTTGACCACAAAATATGGCAGCATCGACACACCGAGGCCACAGATTACTAATTTTTTGATGGCCTCCAAACTAGGTAATTCTATCTTAGAAATAGCAGTATCCGTTTTTTTGATATAATCTTCAATAATTGGTCGCCAACTACACTGGTATTCTGTTATCAGCATCCGCTCTGGCTTTTCACGTTTATTTTTACCTTTAATCAAACTTAGGCTTTCCTCACTAATCTGATTAATGTGCAATTCACTTACTTGCCAATCTGGTAGTTCAACAAGGATAGCAATATCTATATCACCACTTTTTAACTGTGCGGTAATATTTTCATACTGAAGTGATTTTAAGACTAATTCAACTTTAGGGTATTTCTCCGTGAATTCCATTAATAAGTCCGGAAGCCAATGGACCATTAAGGATTCACTAGCACCAATGGTCAATCGACCTGATGGCTCCTCTCCTTCACTGACAACGGCTTTTGATTTTGCATAGAGTTCGATAATCTCCAGTGCATATGGATAAAAATCATGACCTGCTTGTGTTAAGATTGTCTTTCTGCCCATTCGATCAAATAAAGGCTTTTCTAGTTCTTCTTCTAATTCCTTGATATGTGCCGTTACAGAAGATTGAGCATAGCCTAGTTGATCTGAAGCCTTTTTAAACCCACCAGCATCAACGATTGTTTTAAATGTAATGAGATGTCTCAGTTCCACTCTTTCCACCCTCTTTATATCATTTATACTGAATCATTTTATCGGAAATATCAATTTTACTGAACTATAAAACAACTATATAATGAAATAAAGAAAAGAACAAGAGGAGAGATTATTATGAAAGTGTTAACGATTGTAACCCACCCCCGTCAAGACTCATTAACCTTCACTGTTGCTAAACGTATGATGGCAGGATTGCAGGATGCTGGACATGAAGTAGATGTTCTTGATTTATACCGGAGCGATTTTGACCCTATTTTAAAAGAAGTGGATGAACCAGACTGGAGCACTGATCAACAGCAGTTTTCAGAAAGAGTACATCAGGAAATGGATAGATTGAAGCAATACGATGGATTAGCATTCGTTTTTCCACTTTGGTGGTGGAGCATGCCAGCATTGTTAAAAGGCTACATTGATAGAGTGTGGAATTACAGTTTTGCCTATGGACCAGGTAAATTACCCCATCAACATGTACTATGGTTAAGTCTTGCCGGAGCACCTATAGAAAGATTTACTAAAAGGAAATATGATCAAATGATCACACACTATTTTAATGTAGCATTAGCAGATTATTGTGGGATTGGAACTTCCAGATTCGAATTATTGTATGAAACAATTAAAGAAAAGCCTGAAAATATGGAACAGTGGCTGAAAAAGGCTTATGAACTAGGACTGAGATATGGAGAAAAATCATGAGATGGGAGCTATCACTCAGGCTCATTTTGTTTATTGGCCACTTTTGGATGTTTATTGGCCACTTTTCGGGATTTAATGGCCACTTTTGGCAGTTTTATGGCCACTTTCGAGACTTTTATGGCCACTTTTCATCATTTAATGGCCACTTTTATAATATTCTCCTTTTCATATCCATCCTTGTTCTCTGCCATATTTTAAAAGTTCTTCATATGGGTCTAATCCTGTTAAACCTATCATTTTGCAAAAAGCAGGTTCGGTTTTATAACCTTGTTCTTTGAGCAATATAACCTCTTCTTTCAAATTGGGAGTTTCTTGCAATAACTTACTTTCTATAAGCATATGGAGATAGGCATTTTGTTGCTCTACAGGTTGTGGTTGACCGAACAATTCACACTCAAATCCTTTAAAGAAGAAATTTGCTTTAACTACCGGCAGATTTCTTATATTCGTTGTTTTTATTTTGAAACCATCTAAATGCTTGTATAAAGATTCGAGTGTTTGCTTAAACTCTGTGAGATTATACACTTCCATGATAATGTCCAAATCAGATTCTGCAATCGCAATATCTATTGGAATCGTACCGCAGAGAACAGGATGATATATCTTTAGGTCCTGCATTATCTCTAATTCTGTTAGGGTGTAATAGGCATGCTGTTGTATTTGAGTTCCTCTTTTTAAATAATCAAGTCTTCTACACATGATATTTATACCCGTCCCTCTAAATCCTGCGATAAACGTATCATATCGCGACATTGAATACCATTTTCATAGATCTTCTCTTGATAATGCTTGATAAAAAAATCCTTATCAATCCCCACCATTTGAAAACCGCACTTTTGATATAATGCGAGCTGACTAATGCTAGAATTGCCTGTGCCGACTTCTATTATCTTATATCCGTGCTTTTTCGCATTTTGGATAGCATCTGAAATTAATTTTTTACCTATTCCTTTTCCTTGGTGCTCTTCTGCAACAGCAATGTTAACCAGTTCAACTGTATGAGGTCTTGTTGGAAGCAGGACATAGGCACCTATTATTCTATTTTCTAACTCAGCAACATAGCATTCTCCTCGATCTAGATATGATTTAATGATAGAGGGAGAGGGATCTGCTAACAGTAATAATTCCATCGGTTTCGTTTCATCTAATCTTAATTTTCTTATTTTCATGACAATCACCATTTTTCGAGAATTATATTTATTATAACAACTTTTCCAACAAAAGGTTAAGATATGAAACGTTTATGTGCTCAACAACGTATGTGATAGAAAAAGGAGGAGATTGATCATGCGTACAGCTTATCAGAATGGTGATACGATTCAGGTAGTATTTCTGAATCAGAAGAACGAAGATATAGAAGAGGCGGTCTTAAACAATGCTCAGATTACAGCTTTATTTCAAGCAAATCAGGTTTGGATTGAACGATTTGAGAAAAGCCTGAAAATAAAAAATTCCGTATGGTCTCTTAATCATAACAACATTGTTTTACGGGTTAATGTAGAATAACTGTGAGTAGCGAAACGCCTTATTCACAAGGGAGGTGGATTAGGTGTTTTCTTTTTTTGAAAAAGTAAGATCGGTTGCCACTAAACTGATCATCAGCAGTAGCTCCAAAGCATTAGTAAAGGCTGTACTTTCAACCTCAATTGGTAGAGCACTACCGATTCCCATTATAATGGTACCTGTCAGCATCCATTTCCATTTGGTAATACGATAAAGAATAAATCCTGTAACAAGAAGAATTACACTAACACAAATAATCATTAAATGTGATCCTTCTATCTCAGTTTCAGGAACATAATGCAAAATACCGTATTCTGAAACAGGCTTTAGCTCGATTTTTGCTACCACTGTCATGATTTCGATTAGTATTAAAACACATGTGAAAGTAAGCATAATCCTAATTGTTCTTATGGAGTGAAATCGCTTTTTACCTAATTTTCGTAATACACCTAAACAAAATAGAATAAGTGTTGGCGTAACAATAGCATGTATCCAGTAGCGAAGCAGATGGAGTTTTTCCAAAAAGGGACCTGTTCCAATAAATTTCCCAAAGGCAATAATGGCATTGTCAACGATTAAACCTGCTATGACTAGGTACAGAAAGAAAGTAAGACTCCTTATATTTTTTCCACTTTTTTTAATGAAGCCTACTAGCAATAAAACAATATAAGACAGAGTGATAAGAATATATAAATAGAAATCCACTAAGGTTCGCTCCTAAACGTTTTTTTATAGTGTATGTTATTCTTTTTTCTACATTCATAGGAGCTAATAACCATATCGCATTCACTTGAAAAATAAAAAGACTCCAATTTGAAGTCTGAACTGACCCAGTAAAACGGGACAAGAAAAAACACCTA